>NZ_JAOCFS010000016.1:0-68608 GCF_029842105.1 Empedobacter sp. GD03797 | reverse complement strand
TTCAATAAATTCCCTTGCAGTTTTACCAGGATTTATCGCTGTTTTCTTTAATGTGTAGTAAAATCCTTTGTTTGTATGCGCATACAAATCTTGTAATTCATCTAATATATAAGTTTTATTAATTCTCTTATTTTTACGTTGACCACAATTTCCACAGAAATTTTCTGTAATCAAATTACCACAAGTCATACATTTATCACTCATAAAATATTAAGAATTAATTATTTCTATTTTTTAATTCTTGGTTGATTTGATTCAGACCTGTAACAAATGGAATAAAAATGACAGATAAAGAAACAAAAACGACATTTATAGGTTTTAAATAATTTGCAAAAACTCCAAGAGTAAGTGAAATAGAAATTACAAGTAATATAATTTGAATCGTAACTGTTAGTTTATTAACTTTTTTATGTTTAGTCTGTAATTCATCTAATGTTAGTTCTGATAATTTATTTTTAGTTTGCATGAGTTTTTAGTATTAATTACATCAAAAATAAAAAATTAAATGAAACAAAAAAGGATTTCAAAAAATGAAATCCTTTTAATATTATCCTAACATTCTAATCGCGGTTTTTAGACCTTCGATAAATGTATCTATTTCTTCTTTTGTATTATAAACAGCAAATGAAGCGCGTACCGTTCCCGGAATATTGAAATGTTGCATAATTGGTTGCGCACAATGATGACCAGTACGAACAGCAATTCCTTTTTTGTCTAAAATCATTCCGACATCAGACGAATGAACGCCATCAAATTTTAAGTTGAACGAAACAGCGCCAGAATGTTCTGCATCTTTTGCATAAATCACCACTTCATCAAATTCTGATAAACGTTGAATGGTATAATCTACCAATTCTTTTTCGTAATCGTGAATGTTTTGTATTCCGATAGAATTGATAAAATCTACCGCAGCTCCAAGTCCGATAATTCCTGCAATATCTGGTGTACCAGCCTCAAATTTGAAAGGTAAGCAAGCATAAGTCGAAACTTCCATCGTGACATCTTTTATCATCTCTCCTCCTCCATGAAAAGGTGGTAATTCATTCAAGATATCTTCTTTTCCATACAAAATACCGATTCCAGTTGGACCGTACATTTTGTGACCAGAAAAAACCAAGAAATCACAATCCATTTCTTGCACATCAATTGCAGTATGTGGAGCAGATTGCGCCGCATCAATCAAAACCCAAGCACCTTTTGCATGCGCTTTTTCGATAATTGTTTCAATTGGATTTACAACACCCAACGCATTCGAAACTTGATTAACACAAACTAATTTGGTTTTATCTGTCAATAAATCATCCAACTTCTCAATATCCAAAATACCTTCTGCAGTTAACGGAATATATTTCAGTTTTGCACCAGTTCGCTGACACAACAATTGCCAAGGAACGATGTTAGAATGATGCTCGATTTCGGTAATAATAATTTCGTCATCTGCTGTTAAAACATTACGAAGTGAATTAGAGACTAAGTTAATTCCTTCCGTTGTTCCACGCGTGAAAATGATTTCATAATCGTGTTTCGCATTAATAAATTTTTGAATCTTACGACGCGATTCTTCCATCAAATCTGTTGCTTCTTGACTTAATGTATGAATTCCACGGTGTACATTTGCATTGTACTTTTCGTAATATTCGTCTAAAACATCTAAAACAACTTTCGGTTTTTGAGAAGTTGCACCATTATCTAAATAAACCAATGGCTTTCCGTTGACTTCTCTATTTAAAATTGGAAATTGACTTCTTATTTGTTGAATATCTATTGACATTTTTTTTAGTTTTGAGTAATGAGTTATGAGTGATGTGTAATAAAAAAGTAAGTATTCAAAATAGTTTCAAATACTTACTTTATATTTCAAAATAAGTTCAACTTAAAACTTATTACGTATAACTCAGAACTATATTTTATAATTCGAAATCTAAACTAACTCCTAATTTTTTTGCAATTATAGAGTTTACTCTATTTGAGATTTGCGGAATTTGTACATGGCGCAAAGCGTCTGCAGCAAAGGCATACAATAACATTGCTTTCGCTTCTTTCTTCGGAATACCACGTTGTTGCATGTAGAATAAAGATTCTTCTTCTAATTGCCCAACTGTACATCCGTGCGAACATTTTACATCGTCAGCAAAAATCTCTAATTGAGGTTTTGTATTAATTGAAGCTCCATCAGATAATAAAACATTATTATTTTGTTGGAATGCATTCAATTTTTGTGCTTCTTTATGAACAAAGATTTTACCATTGAAAACTCCTTGCGCTTTCTCATCGTAAATTCCTTTGTACAATTCGTGTGACTCACAATTCGGAAAATTATGTTCCACAAATGTATGATGATCGATATGTTGTTTACCATCAATCACCGTAATTCCGTCCATTACAGAGTTACAATTTTCTCCATTTTGGAAGAAATTCAAATTGTTACGTACAATTTTTCCTCCAAAAGCAAACGTAAATACATTGGCACGAGAGTCTCTTTCTTGGTTAATGTATGTGTTGTCAACTAAAGAAGCATCATTAGAATCATTTTGGAATTTATACCAATGAATTTCAGAATTACGTCCAACATTCACCTCCGAAACAACATTTGTTAAGTTTGCTTTTTCGTCTAATGTTTGATGTCTTTCGATAATTTGAACTTGCGCATTATCTCCAACTACAACCAAATTACGTGGTTGATACATTGCTTCTTGAGAAGCTCCTGTTGAGAAATAAACAATCTGAATTGGCTTAGATAAAATCACATTATTTGGAACATAAATATAAGCTCCATCTTTTGCAAAAGCTGTGTTTAAAGCTACTAAACTTTCATCTTTTTTCGCGATTTTTCCGTAATAATTCTCAATTACAGCTTGATGAGTTGTTTTATGCATTGCACTAGACAAGACACAAATATCAGCTTCATCATGTGTTGTATTTGACAAAAACGAAGAATATTTTCCGTTAATGAATACGATTGTATATGTATCGATATCATTAATCAAATATTTCTTGATGTCTTTGTACTCTACTGCAACTTCGTCTTCTGGGAACAATTTGTAATCCACCTTCAACAAAGGAGCAAGATTTGTATATTTCCATTCTTCGTCTTTACGTGTCGGAAAACCTTTTTGATTAAAGATTTCGATGGCTTCTTGACGTAAACCTTCGATTCCTTTATTCACTTTATTTTTTTCGTTGAACACTAAATGACGAGAAACTAAATTTTCTTTTAAATCAATCATTTTAGATATTGTATTAATGTATTATGTAAGAAGTAAAAAGTACTTTGGACTTAATACATTTTACATTTTACAAAATGTTTAGATTCCTGCTTCTTCTTTTACCCAGTCGTAACCTTTTGCTTCTAATTCTAAAGCTAATTCTTTACCACCAGATTTAATGATTTTTCCGTCTGCTAAAACGTGTACAAAATCAGGAACGATATAGTCTAATAAACGTTGGTAGTGTGTAATTACTAACACTCCATTGTTCTCATTTTTGAATTCGTTTACACCATCCGCAACAATACGTAAAGCATCAATATCTAAACCAGAATCAGTTTCATCTAAGATCGCTAATTTTGGGTTTAACATTAACATTTGGAAAATTTCGTTACGTTTTTTCTCACCACCAGAGAAACCTTCGTTAAGTGAACGAGATAAGAAATCTTTTTTAATTCCTAATAATTCTGCTTTTGCACGAATTTCTTTCAACATTTCAGAAGCTCCCATTTCTTCTAAACCTTGCGCTTTACGTGTTTCGTTGATAGAAGTTTTGATGAAGTTTGTTACAGAAACTCCAGGAATTTCGATTGGATATTGGAAAGACATAAAAATTCCTTTTTGTGCTCTTTCTTCTGGTGCTAATTCTAAGATTGATTCATTATCAAACTCGATATCACCATCCGTTACTTCGTATTCTTCTTTACCTGTAATAACGTTAGATAAAGTTGATTTTCCAGCACCATTAGGTCCCATAATCGCGTGAACTTCACCTGGATTAATTTGAAGGTTTAAACCTTTTAAAATTTCGCGCTCTTCGATACGAGCGTGTAAGTCTTTTATATTTAATAACATAATCTAATTTGTAAATTAGTTAATGTGATAATTTTCTAATTATCTTGATTTTGATATTAGATGTCAGACTTTAGAATCCTCCAACTATATATCTATTTATTAATTATTGTTAATTTCTAACTTCTCAATTCTAGTTTCTAAAAACTATCCTACAGAACCTTCTAATGAGATTTCTAATAATTTTTTCGCTTCAACAGCAAATTCCATTGGTAATTTGTCTAATACTTCGCGGCTGAATCCGTTTACGATTAATGCAATCGCTTTTTCTGTATCGATACCACGTTGATTACAATAGAACAATTGATCTTCACCAATTTTAGAAGTTGTTGCTTCGTGCTCTAATTGAGCCGATTTATTTTCAATCTCGATGTAAGGGAAAGTATGCGCACCACACTCGTTACCCATCAACAATGAATCACATTGTGAAAAGTTACGTGCTCCTTCGGCATTTTTCATTACTTTCACTAAACCACGGTAAGAGTTTTGAGATTTACCAGCAGAAATACCTTTCGAAATAATTGTCGATTTCGTATTCTTACCGATGTGAATCATTTTTGTTCCAGTATCTGCTTGTTGATAATTATTTGTTACCGCAATTGAGTAAAACTCACCTACCGAATTATCTCCTTTTAAGATACAAGATGGATATTTCCACGTTACCGCAGAACCTGTTTCAACTTGCGTCCACGATACTTTTGCATTTTTCTCACAAACTGCACGTTTTGTTACAAAGTTGAAAACTCCACCTTTTCCTTTATCATCACCAGGATACCAGTTTTGCACTGTAGAATATTTGATCTCAGCATCATCCATAATGATTAACTCAACCACAGCAGCGTGTAATTGGTTTTCATCACGCATTGGCGCTGTACAACCTTCTAAATACGAAACATAAGAACCTTCATCCGCAATTAACAATGTACGTTCAAACTGTCCTGTTCCTGCAGAGTTGATACGGAAATATGTTGACAATTCCATTGGACAACGAACACCTTTTGGAATATAACAGAATGATCCGTCCGAGAAAACTGCCGAGTTTAAAGCTGCATAAAAGTTATCTGTTGGTGGAACTACTTTACCAATGTATTTTTTCACCAATTCTGGATGCTCTTTAATTGCTTCCGAAATTGACATGAAAATAATTCCTTTTTCTGCTAAAGTTTCACGGAAAGTTGTTTTTACTGAAACTGAATCAAAAACCACATCAATTGCAACTCCAGATAAACGTTTTTGTTCGTCTAAAGAGATTCCTAATTTCTCGAAAGTTTTTAATAATTCAGGATCAACTTCGTCTAAACTTGCTAATTCCTTCTTAGGTTTTGGAGCTGCGTAATATTGAATAGCCTGAAAATCTGGCTTTTCGTAAGTTACGTTTGCCCATTCTGGTTCTTCCATCTTAACCCAAGCACGGTAAGCTTCCAAACGCCATTCCGTCATCCACTCCGGTTCCTCTTTTTTGGCTGAAATAGCACGCACGATATCTTCATTCAATCCAACTGGGAATTCTTCATATTCCATTTCAGTCGTCCAACCAAACTCATATTGCTTTTGGCTAGCAAGATCTTCACGTAGATCGTCTTCTGTATATTTTGTGTTACTCATCTTATTATTTATAAAATGTATAGGTAAAATTAAACTGTAAAGGTTGCTGTTTATCAGCTTTATTTCCTAAAAATTTGAATTCTTTTAATCGTTGATTTTGATCTAAAATCACCTCAAATTGTGGTTGATTATTTTTCGAAATCTGATATTTATTTTGAGCAATTAATTTAATTTCTGACCAAGGTCCTTCTACCAAATTAATTCTTTCTGTTTTTGGCGCAACATCTGGTGTATATTCTTTTATTTTGAATGGCACCTTGAATGTTGAACTGCTATAACAAATCTTATTAATGTCTTGACCTAATGATTTTGTAATTCTACAATCGTGCATTAATCGGTCTTCGAAACCAATTTTCTGATCCATATAGGTTTTCTTCAACATCACATCTCCTTCTAACCAAATGATATCAAAAAGTTTATTTCCGTTTTTGACATACATATTTTCTTGGTCGTAAAAGAATTGATTTGTTTTTGCTTCACTTCCTTTTCTTGCAATTGTTTCGACAGAAATTACACCATCTTTGTACGTATAACTTACTTTAGTTGGTGTTGCAACCTCATCAGTCAATTCAAAATCAAGAAGATTTCCTGTCACATCATAATTTGCTTTGTACGCAACTTTTTTGTTTGATGCATTGGTAATGGTGATTGTTTTGATTTTTGATTCGTCTAAATCCAACGCTTTTATAAAAGGTTTTACATTAAACAAACCGAAAAATAGTTGTTCTGAATAGACTTTATTCAATTTTTTTGAAGATTCGGTTGGTTGAAAAACCATCAAATCTTTTTCTACAATTGTATTTTGTCCAAAAGCAACAAAACCAATCAAAAACGTAACGAATAAAGCTATTTTTTTCATCTTAAACAGCAAAACTTTCTCCACAACCGCACGTGCGCGATGCATTTGGATTATTGAATACGAAACCTTTTCCATTCAATCCTCCCGAATATTCTAATGTCATTCCAACAAGATATAAGAATGATTTTTTGTCAACCAAAATTCTTACATTATTGTCATCGAATAATTTATCATCTGCACTTTGTTCTTTTGTAAACTCTAAATTATAGTTTAAACCTGAACATCCTCCACTTGTTACTCCTACACGTACAAAAGATTCTTCGATAGAAGTTCCTTCTTCTTGTAAAAGTGAAATTATTTTATTTTTTGCTGATTCTGAAACCTTAATCATTTTATTCTAATTTTATATTGCAAAGATACTTATTTAAAATGACTTCAAATAATGAACGATATAAATATTAACAATCACTTAAGTTATATTATTTATCGCCAACTTACAATTGGATCAAATTACTTCAATCCCAATTTGTTTCGTGTACGTTTCAATACTTTTTGTGCAACATCTCTTGCTTTCAATGCTCCATTTTCTAAAAATGCATCCAAAGTCACTTTATCATTCATCAACTCATCAAACTTAGTACGCGCATCAGCATATTTCTCTAAAATCAATTCGTATAAAGCCTGTTTTGCATGACCATATCCGTAACCTCCATTCAAATAATTTTGACGCATTTCCTCTATTTGTTCTGGCGTTGCCAATAATTTGTATAAAGCAAAAACATTGTCTGTATCTGGATTTTTTGGATCTTCTAATGGCGTTGAATCCGTTTCAATCGACATTACTTGCTTGCGCAATTGTTTTTCTGGTAAGAAAATATTGATAAAATTATTTCTTGATTTAGACATTTTATTTCCATCAGTTCCAGGAATCAACATAATATTTTCGTCGATTGCTGCTTGCGGTAAAACAAAAGTTTCTCCCATTTGGTGATTGAATTTTTCGGCAACACTACGTGTAATTTCCAAATGTTGCAATTGATCTTTACCAACTGGTACAACTTCTGCATCATACAATAAAATATCCGCAGCCATCAAAATTGGATACGTAAATAATCCAGCATTTACATCTGCTAAATAATCCGCTTTATCCTTGAAAGAATGCGCTAAAGTAAGACGTTGAAATGGAAAGAAGTTCAATAAATACCATGTTAATTCTGTTGTTTCAGTCACATCAGATTGACGGTAAAAAACTACTTTCGAAGGATCTAAACCTAATGCCAGCCAAGTTGCAGCCACTTCGTACGTATTTTGTTTTAACACTTCCGCATCTTTTATTTGCGTTAAAGCGTGTAAATCAGCAATAAAAATGAAAGAGTCATTTCCTTCTTTCTCCGTTAATTCGATTGCGGGAGAAATTGCTCCTAAAATATTTCCTAAGTGCGGAGTTCCAGTAGCTTGAACTCCTGTAAGTATTCTTGGCATTTGTTTAAAAATTTAAGGAGCAAAGATAAACTTAATCAACGAAATGCACCAATTGTAACGAGAAGTTTATTTGAATTAATTGACAAGAATGACGAAAAACATATGGATGAACTAAAAAAGCTTCCCAATTTGTCGAAATGGCCAAGTGATTGTGCGACCTACTTTTCTTAAAATAGTTGGAGATTTATAATAACTTACAACAGTAGCTCCTAAAGTAACTTCACTTGCTTCGTTATTACTTATAATTTTTTGACAAACTTCGGGATTACTAAAAGTGAATGATTGAATTTTATCAACAGAATATTCTTTGTATTCAATTTCGTAATTTGACTGTCCTTTAGGAACTTTAAGTTCAAATTTCCCATCTTGATTTGTAACTGATATTTTGTTACTTTCTTTCAACTTAATTTCTGCATCCGAAATAGGGAATCCATTTGTATCATACAATAAACCTTGTACAACAATCGAATCATTCTCAGTTTGTGCTTTTGTAATAGTTGAAAAGCTTAAAAATCCAACTAAAGATGAAAGTTGTAACCATCTTTTGGATTGATTAGAAATAGATTTTGAAGCTTCGTATGAATTAAACTGTTCTAAATTTCTGTTTTTAATTTTTACACAAGCAGTAGGATTATCATTCAGAAAAGTTTTTAATTCTTTGAATGAATAATGATCCAAATCGTGAACACATTTAGAACAAACATCACAAAACTTTTGTTGCGAATCTGCATCTTTCATTTCGTCCCAATTCTGATTGCATTTTTTGTCTATTTGTAGCTGCATAAAAATCTACTTTTCAATAAAATTAAACTTTTTTCGAAAATTTTTCAAACCTCAACCAACCTTTTTGCAAAAAGATGAATCTATAAAGAAAAAGGATTCATTAACCTTAAATTATATTGATATGAGTAACAAAGCTTTTTTAGACATTCTTTTCGAAAATCGAAACAAAGAATATGGTGCTTATCAACTGAGACAAGTTGCAAGCCAAGATTTGATGAAATCTCTTTTTGTAGGAATTGGTATTGTTGCATTAATTACTGGTGGAACTATTTATGCAAATAATAGAACAATGAATAATGAAATAACAAAAAAAGGTGATGGTGTAATTGTTATTTTAGATGATGTAACTCCTCCTCCTCCCGATAAAAAAGTTGAAGAAGTTGTTCCTCCAAAAGAAGATCCACCGATGGAAGAAAAAACAATTCAATTGAAAACAGATCAGGCGAAACACATTATTCCGACTCCAACAGAAAGTCCGAAAATTGAAGAAACTATAAAATCTGTTGACGAACTGAAAAAAGTAGATTTAGGTCTTTTTAATAGAGATGGAGATCCTTCTAAAGGTCAAGTTGGCGGTGGTGAAGAAAGTCCTGAAGGAAATAAAGTAGGTAAACAAAATACGGACATTCCAGAAGGACCAAAAACTCTAGAACTTAAAAAACCTGATGTTGCAATTACAGCGAAAAATGCTGCGGTAATGGCAATTTATCCTGGTTGTGAAAGCGAAAGTAAAAAAGGAAATGCTGCATTGACAAAATGTATGAGTGATAAAATATCGAAAGAATTAGGTGGAGAATTAAGTGATTTTGCCGAAACTGCTTCTCAGAAAAACCTAGGCACAGCCGTTGCTAAAATGCAATTTATTGTGAACAAAAATGGAGAAATCTCGCAAGTAAAACCGTTGAGCGGAAGTAATCAAGATTTAGGGAAAGAGGCTAAATCTGCGTTGGAGCGTATCAATAAACAAATTCTAAGAAAAGGTAAAAAAATAACACCTGCAAAATTAGAAGATGGCTCTGATGCAAATTTAATTTTCTCAATTCCGGTTAGATTTCAAACAAACGAATAATTAATAATACTTTTCTTTCTGAAACCATTGCATTCATTTTTTTTGAGTGTGATGGTTTCTATTGTTTAAGAAATTGAATATCTATTCAGAAAAAGTTCCTTTAAATGCATATTTGTCGTATAAAATTTAAGTTTTAAGTCAATCTTAACACAATAAAATTGTAACTTCGTCGCGAATTATGAATAAGAATATTGTTTACGGATTGATTGGTTTCGGTTATTTTTTGATCGGAATTTTTACTTGGAAATATCAGTTTTTCATCATCAAATTAGATGAAACAAAAGCGATGTTATTGGGTATTTTATTTATTGTTTATGGCGCTTTTCGTGTTTATCGCGGTATAAAATCTTATAAAAATGATCAAAAAAATTAGTTTACTTTCACTTTCAGCCTTTCTTATTTTTTCTACTTTTAGTTGTAAAGACAAGGAAAAACCAACAAAAGCAGAACAAAAAACTGCTGTAAAGCGAGCTTTGCACGAATACGGAGATTTGGCAATGACGGTTGATCCTAGTTTTAAGAATTTGGCGCAATCGTTGGCAGATATGTACATGGTAGATTATCCGGATGTGAAAATTACGATTAACGAAGAGATTGAAGAAAAAGCAATCAAAGATTTTTACGAAGGTAAAATTCCTGTTTTAATGGTAAGTAAACCGCTTACAAAAGCACAACAACAACATTTATTCGACAAAACAACAACCAAATATATTTCGTCTGTAATTGCTTTGGATGCAACAGTTTTTATTACTTCTGTTGATAATCCAATCAATTCTATTACGGTAAATGATATTAAGGATAATTTGTACAAAAAAGATCCGAAAATAACGTTTGTTTACGATCATCCAAACTCAGCGAATTTCAACACAATAAATGATAAACTAAAATTATCTGTAGAAAATGGCGCAAAAGTAACAGCGATGGGTGATGCTGAGAAAGTGATTGATTTTGTGCAAAAAGATAAAACTGCAATCGGAATTATTGGATTGAATATTTTGAGTGACAAAGGAAATCCAAAAGTTGAAGAATATCTTAAAAAGGTAAAAGTATTATCAATTGCTGATGATAAAGGAAATTTGGTGTTGCCAACTATCCCGAATTTGAAATATGGTGTTTATCCTTTTTATCGTCAAATTTATATTTTGAAAAATGAAGTTGGTTTCGGAATTGGAGCAGGTTTTACGAGGTTTGCAGGTTCGCAGCGTGGTCAAAAAATTGTAACGCGCGAAAGTCTTCAACCTTATTATATTTATAAACGTGAAGTTCAGATTAACAATTTAGAACAACCCTTACAATAAAACAAAAAACCTTCCGAATTGGAAGGTTTTTTTACTTTTTAACGGGGAAATCTTTATGATTTTCTTTTATCTTTTTAATCTTTTCGAAATTTGAATTAAAATTCCCATTAAACAACTTTTTTATTTCTTTTTGCTTAATCAACCAATCTTCTATCGGACTTCCTTTATTTATTTTAGTTGCATCAATTTCACTTAATAATTCTGTTGCTCTTTTATCTATTTCTATAATATTTTCAAAAGTATCAAAATTAATCGGCCCAAATCATTAGGCATTGTTACACAACCTAAAGTGTAAGAAACGACCATCGGATAATCTTTATAATGTTTATACAATTCCACAATTCGAATATCATCTCTGTAAACTAATTCTTCACTTGAATAAATTCTTAAAACATCATTAGAATTTTTTGCTAAATAGAACAAATCATCATTCGATAATTGATTTTTGATGTTCTCAAATTTTTGATAGACTTTGCTTTTACTTCCTCCTATCCCTACATGAGAAGATTCTGCATTCTCTTCAATTAATAAAGGTTTAATTAATCTTTGATTCTTCGAAGATAATTGCCCAAATGAAATAATAGGTAAGAAAAATAAAAGTAAAATACTATTCATAATATTAATCAAATCTTGCTCCCCAAGGATTTTGCAAATCGAACCCTAAACTAAATAACATTCCGTTCTTGCGACCATCAACTTGATAATCTGACAAGCCAATATCGTAAGAAATTCCAGCTTTTAAAGAACCAACTTTAAACTTTAGAATTGGAGAAACAAACAACGGATTGCTATTTTTAGAATCCATTCCTTGCTTGTACCCTACTCCAATGTCTACACCTTGATTATTGTCTCCAAAACCAATATGCGACATCAAATTGATATCCAAATGACGCTCCGAATTCGAGTTCAAATTATACACCAACGAAGGTTCTAACGCAATTCCTTCGGAAACGTTCCATTTATATCCAACATTGAAATAATACCACGTTGGCAAAGGTTCTACATTGTTAATATAATACACATTTTGGCTCAATGGAATATCCAAAACCGACACTCCTGCAGAGAAACCAGCATATTTGAAAGACAATCCCAAATTCGCAAAATAAGTAGAATATTTATCTTCTTGTAAAGCAGGATCATTTGGATCTTCCGCAATAATTTTTGAATAATCAAAACGTTGCGAAACATTAGAAGCTCCAACTCCAAACGAAAAAACATTGATTTCGTTTCCATCATAACTTCTGTCATCAATAGGAATGTGATAAGCCGCATTAATTCCGAAACCAGTCATCTTAACTGCTCCATTTCTATCGTTGAAAAATTGCATTCCCACTGCTAAACGATCTACAATAATTCCGTGCGCACTTACCGTTTGTGTACTTGGACTTTCGGGCAAATCGTCCCACTGATTGCGGTGCGTTCCTGTTATAGAAATCACATTCGGATCCTGCCCTGCGTACGAAGGATTAATCAACATTTTATCACTCACCAAATAGTGATTGTAAAAAGGTAACCCTTGTTGTGCTTCTACTTTCGAAAGTGAAAATAGTGTTAATATGAATAGTGTGATTTTTTTCATAAATATTTTTCAATCAATTAATTGATTTTTCTTTTAACTAATATACTACCAGAATATAAAACTTGCAAATCGTCTGATTGCTTCGAGAACTCTAACAAATACCAATACGTTCCATCTGCAACAGGTTTGCCATTCAGCGTTCCGTCCCATTTTATAATATCTGTTCCTTCTTGTGACAATATCTGTTTTCCGTAACGATCAAAAATAATCAATTTGTACGAATTTGATGTATCGTTAACTTTACCATCTTTTGTCATTGGTTGCCAAATATCATTAAAACCATCATTATTTGGCGTTACAACATTTGGTAAAGCAAGGTAAATAACATTTTTACGCTCCGAAACTCCGCAATTATTCAATCTTACTCTTACTCTAAAATTATTATTTTTGATATTATCTGGAATAATTAATTCATTCTTTGTTTGCCAATCTACGATTACTTTTCCATCAGAATCAAACAACGCATATTCTAACTTTCCATTTCCTTTTGCAGATACAATAACACTCTTTTCATTGATGGTAATTTTGTTAATAGTTGCCGTTTCTGAGTTTGTCAATTTCAAAATAAATTCTTTCGGACAACCTGAATTAATATTTTTAATTGTAATCATATAATCACCAACTCCTAATTCATATTGATATGTTGAAACTTTGATAACATCATTTCCAACAACCGAAAAATCATATTGAGTAACGTCCAATCCTTTCTCTTTTGCTAATTGTTCAAAATCTAACTCATATTTTGTAGCAGAACAAATTTCTGCAGAAGTTGGAATAGCAAAGTCTGGTAATGCATTTTTTTGATAATAGAATTTTATTTTTTCTATTCCACAATAATTTGGATCTTCAAAAACAATCTCAACAAACCCATTATTAGAATTGAACATCGTATAAATTTCGTCAACTGTAGATTTCTCAACTAAAGTTGGATATTTTGATTTAATGTAATCTAAAATAGTTTGTATTTGATTTTTTGCATCCGCATCAGCTCCTTCACAATAAATAACAGAATGATCCTTTGTATACGTTTCTAAAGTAGCTACATTAACAACTAAATCTTGTTTTTTATTGATAATAATTTCTTTTTCTATAAAACACGAATTGTCTAATTTATTTTTGAAAAGAACTTTTACACTGGCTTTTCCACTTGCATCGAAAGTTAATGGTGTTGAATTAATATGCAAAATTTCATAATGATAATCAACAATAGAATTTGCCCCAAATAAATTGATCAAAACTTGTGCATCGATTGTAATTTTATCATCACAATCAGCTTTTAATTCATGCAAGGTGTTGTTTACATTAGGTTTTGTAATGACTTGTAATTTCAATGTCATTTCCTCTGACCAACAACGTTCTCCATTTATTTTCACTTGAAAAGTGATTGTCTTTGATTGATTATCTGTAAGAAATTCATCTGAAATTCCATTAAATGTAATATCTGTTCTGCCAAATTTCGATTTTAAATAAGCTTCGATTTCAGAAATTGTAAAAGTATGTCCTAAGCCAACTTCTGAACAAGAAGAATTTAAAGTCGGAATATTACTTACAGTTTGAAATGTCGATTCATCTAATTTAAATGTTAACTCAACATCTGTATCACAAATTGTATTTCCATTATCAACAGCCAATGCTTTTACAATGATTTTTCCTGTTTTATTTGTTTTGATGTAATTAAATAATTCTGATTCTAAAATTTCTGTTCCATCTTGTTTATAAAATCTCAGATTATATATTTTCCCTGGATTGATTATAAGAATGGCTTTATCCAAATCTGTTTGATTAAAATCTGCTAAACAAATTCCATTAATTGAAGCATCTACAATCTTTGCAGGAGAATTTTTAGTAACTACAAAATCAACCTCATCACTTTCGCAACCTCCTCCTGTTCTTGATTTTATTTTAATTTTATACGTTAAAGTTGTCGTAATTACAGTTGATTGTCCATCAGAAATAGGTAAACCGCCTAAGGTTACAATTACGTCAAAAGCATTTTTATCTTTTCCTAACTTAGAATAAATTCGATCAAAATTTATTTTATAAGAAGAATCACAAGTTGCATCAGAAATATCATCAGTCAAAATTGGTTTTCCCTGAACTAAAGGAATTGAAACTTCATTAGAATCGATTGGACAACCGCCTCCGTAATGAACTTTTATTTTCATCGAAGTGTTTAGACCAACTGCTAAATTTACATTTTGACCTGGTGTATAATTTGTTCCATTGATAACTATTGAAGAGATTGAATAATCTGTATTTACTACAGTAAAAAGCTTCTTCAATAAATCTGCTTCACTTGGAATAGTATAGCTTATTGTACACGCATATTCAGTTTCAATATTAGTTTTAAAATTAAATTGATGTTCTGGAATAAAAGCAATCGGAATTGTATAAATAAATTTTAAATTTCCAGCAGTATCCCTTACTTGTGCATATAGTGTAGTATCTGAACTTATATTTGCCCCAATCGGGACCTCTGTACTAAATGTATTATCTGTAAATAATTTAATATCATTAAAACCAGAATCACTTTGTATAGCATTATAAATTTGACTTGCTGAATAAGATTGACCAAAACATAAATTATTAAAGTTTGTAATCGTTCTCTCTTCAGCTACATTTACTTTTATATCAAAAGGTTCTGTATCACTTCCTCCATAAACAGCTATTACAACAATCTCACCTCTTTTCAAAAGTTCTGATCCTTCAAATGCTTTAGCATAACCATTAGCTCCCGAAAACGTTTCGCACAAATCAGGGTCACCTTCTTTCATTCCTTTTAATAACGACGCTCCTTGAACTGACCTATCTGCATTTATTGTTCCTCCATTATAAAAAATTGTTTCAGGTAATTTACCTTTTTGTATTTTCCAAACTAAAAATCTAAAATCTGGTTTTTTCGCTGTTAAATCAAATGCAAAAACCATATCAAAATTAGCTTCAAAAGAATAGAATTTATAAATTTTTCCAGAATTAAACCCACACTGTGAAGTAGTTGATGTAAATTCAGTTAAATGAGTTTCTAGTTTTTCTCCTTCAAAAGTAAAACCTCCAGTCAATGGATGAATTGTCGGATATTGCCCCCAAACAATCCCACTAATCATCAACAGTAAAAAGTAAAAAATCTTTTTCATACGTCTTTCGTCATCTATTTTAGAATAACGCAATTTACTTTAGAATATTCTATCAACCATAATGTTTCTAATTTTACTGAGATAAACTATCTTTGCAACCTGAAAATTTGATTAAGATGTCTTTAGAACAAGAAATAAATAAAAGAAAAACCTTTGGAATTATCGCCCATCCCGATGCTGGTAAAACAACTTTAACGGAGAAGTTATTACTTTTTGGAGGTGCAATTCAGGAGGCTGGAGCTGTAAAAAGTAACAAAATTAAAAAAGGAGCAACATCCGATTTTATGGAAATTGAGCGTCAACGTGGGATTTCTGTTGCAACTTCTGTTTTGGCTTTCGAGTACAAAGGAAAAAAAATCAATATCTTAGATACGCCTGGTCACAAGGATTTCGCCGAAGACACTTTCCGTACGCTAACTGCTGTAGATTCTGCGATTGTGGTAATCGACGTTGCAAAAGGGGTTGAGGAACAAACAATCAAATTGGTAGAAGTTTGTCGTATGCGCAAAATTCCGATGTTGGTTTTCATTAACAAAATGGACCGCGAAGGAAAGGATGCTTTCGATTTAATGGACGAAGTTGAACAAAAATTAGACTTACAGGTTACACCTCTTTCTTGGCCGATTGGTATTGGAGCAACTTTCAAAGGAATTTATAATATTTGGGAGAAAAACATCAATATTTTTTCTGGAGATAATAAACAAAAAATTTCTGAAACAACGAAAGTTGAAGATTTATCAAGTCCAGATTTAGACACATTAATTGGAACAACTTACGCAGAAAATCTTCGTAATGAGATTGATTTGATTGATGGAGTTTATCCAGAATTTGATATGCAAGAATATATGGACGGAAATTTACAACCTGTATTTTTTGGTTCTGCTCTTAACAATTTTGGTGTTCGTGAATTGTTAGACGCTTTCGTTGATATCGCTCCAACACCTCAATCTAAAGAAACAGATTTGAGAATTGTCGAACCTTATGAAAATAAATTTTCTGGCTTCGTGTTCAAAATTCACGCAAATATGGATCCTAAGCACCGTGACCGTTTAGCGTTTATCAAAATCGTTTCTGGAAAATTTGAACGTAACACAAATTACTTCCATGTTCGTCAAGGTAAAAACATGAAATTCGCTGCGCCAAATGCTTTCTTTGCTGATAAAAAAGAAGTGGTTGACGAATCGTTTGCAGGTGATATTGTTGGTTTACACGATACAGGAAACTTTAGAATTGGTGATACATTGACGGAAGGTGAAAAATTCTCTTTCAAAGGAATTCCAGCTTTCTCGCCAGAACATTTCCGTTACATCAACAATGCTGATCCAATGAAAGCAAAACAATTGGAAAAAGGAATTGATCAATTAATGGACGAAGGTGTTGCGCAGTTATTTACATTAGAAATGAACAATCGTAAAGTTATCGGAACGGTTGGTGCATTACAATACGAAGTAATTCAATATCGTTTGGAGCACGAATATGGTGCAAAAGCAACGTACGAACCTTTCTCTGTTCACAAAGCATGTTGGGTAGAAGTTGAAGATGAAAAATCAGAAGAATTCTTAGAATTTAAACGTGTTAAACAACGTTATTTAGCGAGAGATAAATTCAATCAATTGGTATTTTTAGCAGATTCTGCTTTTACAATTCAAATGACGCAAGATAAATTTCCGTCAGTGAAATTGCATTTTGTAAGTGAGTTTTAAATTTTGGTCAGATAATTGAATTAAGGACTGAAATATTTTTTAGAAAAAAATCTAAATGAAAAAGATCATATTAAGTTTAACTTTGATTTCAGCGTTTGCAGTAAATGCAAAAGCTCAAGATTTGAAATCAATTTTTGGAACATTAAAAAAAGAAGTCGAAAAAGTAAATACTCAACCGACAACACAAAGTAATTCAACTGTAAAAGTTGATTCAATAAAAGTTGTAAATGGTTCAACTGAATCTAAAACAATTTCTGCCGAATCGTTAACAAAATTAAGTGGATTATCTAACGCAACAGTTGCTTCTGGATTGAAAGAAGCTTTGTCATTAGGATTAACGGACGGAATAAAATCATTGGGTCAAAAGAATGGTTTTTACAATAATTCGGTTGCAAAAATCTTGATGCCAGAAGAATTACAAAATGTAGAAAAAACTTTACGTTCATTGGGAATGGGAAGTTTGGCGGATAAAGGGATCAAATTATTGAATTCTGCTGCTGAAGATGCTGTTTCTGAAGCTGCTCCTATTTTCGTAAATGCTGTGACATCAATGACAATTACTGATGCGAAAGATATTTTATTAGGTGGGAATAATTCGGCTACAAATTATTTAAAACTAAAAACAACATCTGAGTTAACAAAGGCTTTTCAACCAAAAGTGGAAGCTTCTTTAGGAAAAGTTGGTGCGGATAAAGTTTGGAATAATTTGATTACAAAGTACAATACTTTAACTGGAAACCAAATCGATCCAAATCTGAATGCTTATGTGACACAACAAACAATAAATGGTGTGTTTAACATGGTTGCAGAAAAAGAAGAAGGAATTCGCGGAAATAAAGCGTTGCGTACAACATCATTGTTACAGCAGGTTTTTGGAGCACAAGATAGTAAGAAGTAAGATATTATGTCATCCTGAACAAGTTTGAGATGACTTTCAATCAAAAAGATTCGCTACGATTTGTAGCGAGTCTTTTTGATTAACTCTACTTCATCAACAACTTCTGAAATTCTTTTCCAATAAAAGGATTGATGATATGCTGAAAGCCTTTTTGTAACGTAAAAACTGTAATTGTCGCATCTGATTCTGGTGAATAAATCACATCTGTTCCCCACCAACCACCGTGATAATAAGCGTTAAAACCTAGATCAAAGTGATAAATTCCTAAACAATATTTGGATTGATCTGAAGGTAAAACATAGGTCGACATCGAATCTAAAATTTGTTTATTCTGAATAATTTTGCCATCAAATAAATACTGAAAAAACAAAGCCGATTCTTTGGCTGTAGAAGCTATTCCACCACCTCCGTACAAATCCCAAGATGGATTCAAATCATACGAATCCCAATTATATTTATCTGCGTATTGATGAACAAGCGGAAGCGTTTGTTGCGGATATTTCTCCAAATCGATAAACCACGTTTGTGTCAAACCTAATTCTCTATACTTTAACAAATCTCGCATTGCTGTATAAAAAGGTTGATGCGTTTTTTGCTCAATAATTTCTGCTAAAAGCAAATAATTAATATCGCCATAACTAAACTTTTCTCCAACTTTTTGCGGACTTCCAATTTCCATTGCACGCTTGATTTGTTCCTCTTTCGTCCATTTATATTTCGTACGCTGATTCACTAATTCAAAAATAACGATATATGAAAATCAGTTAGTTATGGTTTTATGGTACAAATATGGTACAGATAAAAGATCGTGAACATTGTCTTCCTTTTTATTCTTTTGCCGTTTTCTTTAATTTTTTAATGTATGAAAAATAATTCATAAATATCAAAATTAAAGATTAACGCGTATTATTTCATACATTAAATTTGTCGGTAAAAAAAAATATAATTTTTTATTGAAAGATTAGCAATCTATTTTGGAGCAGTTTGATGTATTTTTCTTGATGTTCTTTACTTAAATAGGATTGAGGAATGAGTGATAACATTTTCTTCTCTGATTTTAGAAAACGTTTAAAGGTATTCTCCACTTGTTTTTGGTTTAATCCTAATTTTAATCCTAAATTAATAAAATCGCTTTTGGAAAGTTTTTTCTTTTTTCCACCAATAGTTAATGCAGATTCTTCCTTATCTTCAGGTAAATGAAGTTGAACGTTGAGCAAATCGTAAGCAGGAGATATTTCCCAATTTTCACCATTTAATATGAGCGAAAAATTTTTGAGATGCATATCATTATTTCCTGTAATGTAACAGAAAATTACTATTTCATAAAACCTCATCAAATCTAATAAAGTGTTTGCAGAATGCTCTTTAATCGCTTTTCCAACCTTCTCTACTGAACCACGATATTTATCAAATGCTTCTAAGATTTGAAACATATCCAGCATATGAATTTTGTTTCCATTATCGTCTCTGTCAATTCGTTTTGTAATGTAGGATAACTCGCCAGATTTTAAACGAATGAGTGAGGACATCACGGTAGTAATACCGCATATTTCAGCCATTTTCATCGTCAGATGTTCATTTTCGGGCATTTCAGAAAAAGTGGAATTTTGCGGTTTTAAAATATAGTTTCCACCCAAAGCACCAACAACCGTTAATCTACCTCTGGTTGCATCCTTTAGAACATCTTTAATGAAGCCCATTGATAATTTTGGCTGGACTCCTGGAACTGCAACAGAAGTTTCAATGACTTGCTTTGCCAAAATTTCCATTTCCTGCAACGTATAATCTAAAATTGGAGGATTAGTTGTTCCGAAGAATTTCTGACTGCAATGCGGATGAAAATCTTCTTCGCCCATTACTTCTTGATAGCAATATAGACATTTTTTACCCATCACTTTTCACAATTATAGGTTCTACACTTACTGCACCAATGCAATTTTTGCAACACGCCAAAAGCAATCCCATCCTGTCGTTTTTGTTGATTTTCCAACTTTCGGAAGCTATTTCCAACAGCCAACCTTCCGGAATTAATCCTTCAAAAAAAGGGAACAACCTATTTTCTCTATATAATTTCTCGGAAACCGGCATTGAAAAGGCAATGAACTGATACGGAAATTTTTGAATATAATCATTATCATATTCAAAGGTGTAATCTCCATCGTTGGTTTCCGTAACGACTCCTGCAAAATGATTTTGATAAAAAACTTTTCCCTGTCTCATTTTTCAATTTCTTTTAAATTGGCAGGAACAAGTTTACTCCCAAACATCAGAAGTACCTGATTTACTTTTGACAAACTGAGATTTTCTTTTCCCTGTTCTATTTTCCGTACCACTGTAAGGGCAACACCTGCTCTTTCAGCAAATTCTTGTTGGGTAAGATTGGCTTCTTTCCTTTTTGTCTTTATAAAATTGGCTAAGTTAACGTACATAATTATATGCTTTTGCAAATATTTTATGCAAATATATTAAATTATATGTAAAAGCGTATAAAATAATTAAATTTACAATAATTATATGCAATTACATATATAAATTTAGTATTAAATTCATTATCAATTAACAAATAAAGACTTTATACTATTAAACCCTTCGGATAACTTGTCTGAAGTTAATAATATTTTAAAATGAGTTGTTTTTAACCCCTATTATATTGTGCATTAAAATCACTGTTTAAATGTCTTGCTAAATCTTTTGAAACTTTACCATCACAAACCAATACTTCATTCTTAAATTCTGATTTGAATCGTTTCTCAAGATGATGAATTGTATCTACATATTCTGAAAACAGAACAATTTTTCTGTTCGGCTCATTAGCTAGAAGGCGTTTTATTTTTTTTATAATTTCTTCCTGCTTAGGATCATTCTCTACTAATTTTAAGTCTTTCAGTCGCTTTTGAATATCTTTAAATAATTGAATATCCGAATCTATATCATCTAAAATCTCTTGTCGCCTATGAAAAATATCAACATTATAAACTTCATTGTTTTTAGGAGTTTTTCGTTTGAGTGCCTAAATAATTACAAACTTGTAATCCCACTAACAATTTTATTTTTTGTTGAGGATTTTTTTGAAGACTCAAGTAGATATCCGACCATCCTGAAAAATAAAAATAACCTACTAGAAATTTCAGCTCATCACGAATAGAAATCAAAGTATTCAATCTTCCTTTTAGTGTTTTTTGTTGTTTATATTGGTAATAAAATTATTCGACATTGTATTTAGTGATAAAGTAATTGATATATTGTTTTAAATACGTCCCTAAATAATAGGGCAAATTCATTAACAAGTAAGGTTTCCCTTCTGGTGTAACGGTTTCTTCAATGTTGAATTTTCCCCCATACATTCTGACTGCGAATTGATGAGGGGCTTGATTCACAAATTGATGCAAAGATTTCAAACTTCCTGTTTTCCCCGATTTAATTTCAATAGGAATCAAGAATTTTCCGTGAGCAATAAGCAAATCCACCTCTGCTGATGATTGCGTTTTGTCCCGAACCCAAAAGTAAGTCAAACAAAGAGCAGTTGGAGCAATTGAAAAATTATAAGATAGAATATGAAGGAAAAGACGAAGTTTTTCGGGATATGTTCTTTTTTCGGTATATGCAGGTGGATTACGCTTTAGCGATGTAGTAACGTTGAAATGGGAAAATTTTAATGCAAAAGAAAATCGAATCACTAAAACCATTCGTAAAACTGGTCGTCAACATAGTTTTAAGATAGGGCAACAAGCTTTAGATATATTACAAAACTATAAATCAGAATTAACCAAGCCAACAGATTTTATTTTTCCAATCATCGAAGACCAAGAGTTATTTGAGATGAATAAAAATACTGAAGCACATATCATCAATGCCAAGAACATTTTATGCGGTCAAAAATTAAGAAGATTAGGTAAAACAATGGAACTTCCCTTCCCTTTATCCTTTCATTTAAGCCGTCATACATTCGCTACCAATGCGTTAAATAATGGAATGCGTATTGAATATGTTTCAAAATTAATGGATCACTCAGATATCGGTATTACGCAGATTTACGCCAAAGTAATTAGCGAGGAATTGGATAAAGCAGTTGAAAAATTCGTGTATTAATTGTTATGGATTCGTGGAATGATAATACATTTAAAAATCATACATTTAATCCTTAAAATAATATAAAAATATTTTTGATAAATTAGAATATGCTTCGAATCCTTGATGAGAAATTTTTATTTTGAGAATACAAAAATAGGACAATTCTTTTGTCCTGAAAATTTTGCTTTTATATTGGTTTATGAAGGTTCGATTACTTTAGAAGTAAATGGTAATGGTCTTTGCTTTCAAAAAGGAAATGTGATTATTATTTCATCTAATAATCTATATAAGCTAATTGATACTTCTTTAGACCTTAAAATTTACTTATTATCTAGTAATAAAGAGACGATAAGAAAGTACACTAATATCAATATCAACAGATACGATGCATATAGAATAGCAAACGATGAAACCAATAAAAACAAGATATATCATAACAGTTTAGAATTACAGTATTTAATAAACCAATTTATACAACTTAAGTCCTATTACGATTCAGGAGTTGAATTCTCATTTAAAAATGAAATAATGTGGAATATTGTTTCAATAATAATATACAGTGTCTTTGGAAAACTTATTATGGGTTTTAATGATTCAAATGCTACCAGTTCTAGAAAAGAAGAAATTGCTTTTGACTTCATTAGATTAGTTTCCTTACACTTCAAGAATGAAAAAGAGTTAAAATTCTATGCTGATAAATTATATATTACAGTTAAGTATTTATCCAATACAGTTAGAGAAATAACAAAAGTACCACCTACATATTTTATCACGGATTCTGTTATCAACGAAGCTAAAATTAACCTATTAGATAATAACACTTCTATAAAAGAGATAGCCAATCAATTAGGCTTTGCAGACCAATATACTTTCGGGAAATTCTTTAAAAAACACACAGGTCTAAGTCCTAAACATTATCGATTGGAAAACACTTTAATTCAATCTTTTTAAACAACCTACCATTTGGACTTCTTTTGAAGTTCTACAGACCTTTTCTCAATCAACTGATTGATTGACCTTTGTATCATAAAATTTAAAGTATAAAAATGATACATAGTAAGTTAAAAAAAATGGTGTTTGCTTTAGGGATTTTAATATCGCCTATTTACTTACAAGCTCAAGAAAATAGTGCATTGAAACTTTCTGTTTCTGAGCTTTTTGACCTAGTGAAAAAAAATCATCCAACATTAAAAGTTTCGGAATCTGATGTTCAAATTGCAGAGCAAAATATAAATGTTGCAAAAAATCAATTTTTACCAGAGATTTCTACCGGATTACAAGGATATTATTTAGGTGATGCACATATCATTGATAAAGACTTTTCTAATTCCTCACGTGTAGATATGCCAAACTTTGGTAACAAATTTTCCGTTGAAGCACGTCAACTCATTTGGAAAGGTGGCGTAGTGAAAAATGCTGTCGAAATTCAAAATCTTAAAAAAGATCTTTCACAATTGAATTATGAGTCTAATGAACTTAATATAAAACTCCTAAGCGCAGGGTACTATTTAGATCTTTTTAAACTTTACAATCAAGAAAAAGTTTATCATAAGAATATTGAGTTAGCTCAAGAAAGATTAGATAACATCAACAGGTTTTATAAACAAGGAATGGTTACTCGTAATGATGTTATTCGAGGAGAACTGCAACTGTCTAATCTGAAATTGGCATTACAGGTTGTTCAAAATAACCAAAGTATTCTGAATAAGCAACTAACGGTAGCATTAGGCTTGGATGAGGGTGTAAAAATTATACCAGATGAAAGTATTGTAACTGAAAGTTTAGAAATACTTCCTCTAGCTAGTTACTATGGCGATTTAGTGAATCATCCAACGATTAAGCAAACAGAAAAGGCGGTAGATATCTATGCTGTTTCAGAGAAAATTTCGAGATCTGATATGATGCCCTCGCTGTCAGCTTTCGCAGGTAATACTTTACAAAGACCTATTACGACTTCAAATCCTGCAATGGATATGTATACCTATGGATGGAGTGCTGGGCTATCTTTAAATTTTAATATTGATGCATTATTTAAAGCACCAAAGAAAATTCAATTAAATCGTCTAGAAAAGGAAAAAGCTATACGTCAATCTAATGAAGTTTCAGAAATGATGAAAGTAGCTGTTAATGCTGCATACATTAAATACAATGAAGCATTAGCGCAAAATAACACATTGAAAGTTAATAAAGATTTAGCAGCGGAAAACTACCGTATTATGGAAAGTAAGTACAACAATCAATTAGCCATATTATTAGATTTAATTGATGCGAGTAACGCTAAACTAGATGCTGAACTTCAATTCGCGAATTCAGAAATCAATATTGTATTTGCTTACTATAAATTATTAAAAGAAGCAGGTACGCTTTAGTTAAAATTATAAAATAAAGTATTAATAAAATAAACTCAATATAGAAATGTCACAAAACGCAGAAAATACAGAAAATAATAAAACAGTACAGTCAAATAATAAAACTGTTGCTAAAAACGAACAAAAAAAGAAAAAATCAAATTTTGCAAAATTGATCAATCTTGTAGTATTAGTAATGGTACTAGGAGGATTATTTTGGGTTGTAAAATCGTACTTCAATTTTGGTAATGATAAATATACCAATGCAGCTCAAGTAGAATCATTTATTAATCCTATTAATACTAGAGTATCAGCATACATCAAAGAAATTAGATTTGTAGAACATCAACCCGTAAAAAAGGGAGATACTTTACTAATATTAGATAATCGAGAGATTCTAACGCAAGTTGGTCAAGCAGAAGCAGCTTACATGGCTGCATTGGCTTCTAAAAATGTAACCTCTCAATCCGTAAACACAGCATCTAATAATGTCAATACAGTAGGTGCTAATGTTCAGGCAGCTAGTGCAGGGATCAAAGCTGCTAAAGCAAGATTATGGAATGCGGAACAAAACTTTAAACGCTATCAAAATTTATTAAAAGATGAAGCAGTTACACGTCAACAATTTGATCAGATTAAAACAGAGTACGAATCTCAAAAAGCTCAATTAGAGGTGCAAATTGCACAATTACAATCTGTAGTAAATACAAAGACATCTAGTGAATTAACAGTAAATGAGGTGAAATCTCGTATCGGTTTGAATGATGCAGAAATCAAACGTGTTGAAAGTGCTTTAGAAATGGCGAAGTTGAATTTGTCTTATACTGTAATTACAGCACCTCATGATGGTATAATGGGTAGAAGATCAGTTAATGTTGGTCAATTATTAAATCCTAGTCAGCAGGTTGCAACAATTGTAGATATCAACAATGTGTGGATTACGGCTAACTATCGTGAAAATCAAATGGAGAATGTAAAGATTGGAGGATTAGCTAAGGTAACTGTAGATGCATTAGGTGGTAAAGAGTTCGAAGGTAAAATTACTGCTATTTCGGGTGCCACAGGTGCAAGATATTCAGCTGTCCCAGTTGATAACTCTACAGGAAATTTCGTAAAAGTTCAACAAAGAATTCCTGTACGTATTGAGTTTACTGACAAAAATAAAATAGAAGATTTAAAACAGTTACGTGCAGGAATGAACGTGCAAGTAACAATAAACTAATAAAAAATGTATAATAGAGGTCCTTTTGCAGACTGGGTTCCCAAACCTTTAATGCTTCTACTAATAATCTTCTTCTTATTCGCAATCTTGACTGTATCGGGAGTATATACCAGTGTACTGACAGATTTGACTGGAGCATTAGCAACCTATTCTGAATACGCATCTATGGCTAACAATGCTGATACCATTGGTATGGGGATCGCAATTACGATTTTAATGCGTGTTAAAATGCGTTTTCGATCCAAAGAAATTATAGCTGGATCTTCAATAATATTAGCAACGTTGTCTATCATGTGTGCAACCACAGATAATCCGTATGTGCTTATTGTGTGTAGCTTTCTAATTGGATTTTTTAAAATGTTTCCAATGATAGAAATGATTCTTCCTGTCATGTTTATTTTATCTCCAACAGGAGATAGAGGGAAGTTTTATGCTATATTTTATCCACTAGCAATAGGGTTTGGTCAATTATCGTCCTATTATTTTGCAAAAATGGTTTTTAATAATAGTTGGGAAACTCCATACTACTATATGGCTATCATCATGTTGCTTATTGCTGCTTGTTCATTGATATTTCAGCATAATCAAAGATTTTGTCGTAAGCTTCCGTTATATCAAATAGATTGGTTGTCAATCATACTATTATCCAGTTCATTTATGAGTTTCAACTACTTCTTTGTTTTTATGAAACAACAAGCATGGTTCAACTCACCTTATATTATAGGTTCTCTAATTTTGGGGATGCTATTATTTGGACTTCTGATTTATCGCCAAAAATTTATAAAAAGGAAGTTGATTGACTTTAGTGTATTTAAAAGATCAAATGTAAAACATTCATTTATCCTACTTGTTTTCTTAGGTATTTATTTAGCGAGTTCTTCGGTATTTATGCAATATTCTGTAGGGGTACTTGGATATAATAATTTAATCAATGCGGAAATTAACCTATGGATGATTCCTGGTATAATTATCGCTGGTGTGATGGCCTTTTATGGATTTAAAAATAAATGGCCAATGAAATATTACATAGCAGCTGGTTTTATAGCCTTTTTTCTTCATACGTTGTGTTTGTATTTTCTGATTAGCCCTCAAATGGATATTGATTATTTGAAATATTCAATGATGATTAAAGGTTTAGGAATGGGTATACTATTTATTGGTATTTGGTTTTATGCATGTTTAGATTTGGATATGTCTGAAATGATGGGGATGATGCCAATTATTTTATCATTTAGATCATTTGTAGCAACAGCATTTGGTGGAGCTTTAATCGGATGGGCAAGTTATCAAGCACAATGGCAAAGTTTAAGTGATGTATCTGTTTATTGGGATGCAACACAGATAGCGAATGGGATGCAGATGTATCAATCCGCTATGCTTAATTCTTTAATGTCTTCAGGCAAAATTATATTAGGAACATTATTATGGCTAATCATTCCAATTTTAGTGTTGGTATTTACGCACCATTATGGGGTGTTTAAACATAGAAGATTGGTGTTATTTAGAAGAGCAATTCGTGGGAACTCAATCAAAGGATTTAAAATTAAATAAACTACGATATGGATACCAAAACTCATATACAGGAAGTTGCTATCGATTTATTCTCAAAAAAAGGATATCATTCAACGTCAATTCGGGATATTGCGATTGAAGCAAAATTGAATAGCTCAATGGTGAGTTATTACTTTCAATCTAAAGAAAACTTATACATTTCCTTATTTAAAACGTTTGAAGTAGACTATTTAAAAGAATTTGATGATCATTCAATTTTTCAAACTGAAGACGAAGCCTTAAAAAAATTCATAAGTAATTCAATTGAGTTTGGAGCTAAGAATAAAAAAATGAGCATTTTGATTTTTTCAGAGCAAATATTTAGAACTTCTTTTACTATAAAAAATATTATTGCTTCTATTGAGAAACATCACTTTCAAACTTTTATAAATATTAAAAGTAATCCAAACCCACCATTAGGCTTAGAATTAGAAGTAATGCGTTGGCAATATTTTACATTTTTTTTAAATCTAAAAAATGCACTTGTGGCTAGCTGTAATAATCAAAATGATACAGATAATGTAAGATATATAGGCTCATTGGATTTTATCAAAAAATCAGTTGAGTTAATATTTAATCTTGATGGCAACGTTAAGGTCGCACTTTGATAAAGAGTTTATACTAATAGAACAAGAAATAAAATTAATCAATTATAAATAAATAAGTAATCATGGAAAAATTCTTTAAAGTTATTTTAAATGATGAAGAACAGGCGTTTAAAGCATCGCAAGAAATAGTTAATCTAGCGGAGCAAGGCGAAATCAAGGTCAACGAACTTTTTATTATTACACGTAAAGAGAATGGTGAGATAAAAATTCTAGATGTTAAATCGGGAAAAGTTCCTTATACAACCTCAGGTAGTATGATTGGCGGATTATTAGGGATTTTAGGGGGACCTATAGGTGTTTTATTTGGGATGACGACCGGGATGATGGCTGGTGGTATCGGAGATTTAATCAGAATGTCTAAGTCAAAGAAATTTGTAGATAAAGCAACTAAAGCAATTCCACAAGGACAAACCGCTATTTTAGGTAATATTATCGAAACTTGGGAAATACCTTTAAATACCACTTTGAAACCTTTTGAATCTCAAATTCAAAGAATATCGATAGATGAAGCTCTCGCTAATTTCGCTGAAGAAGAGCAGCAGAAAATAAATATTGATATTGATGCATTACAGCATAAAATTAAAAATTCATCAGAGGAAGAAAAAGACAAGTTGGAGTATGAACTATCTAAATTACAAGTGAGCTCGGCAATTTTAACTAAGGATATTCCTATGGAAAATTCTGAAGACAAATACAATAAGTGGATAGATAATGTAAAGACAAATCTCATAAAACTTAAAGATAATATATCAGATTATTTTGAAGACGATAAAGAGGAGTTATTGGATGAATACCATGACGTGAGAGAAGATTTTAGAGAATTAAAGTTGAAATTAAATGCCGCGCTAAAACGTGTAGATAGAGCAGACGACCAAAATTTTTATTCCACGATGTTGTATTTGAGAAATGAAGTAAATGATTTTGATGAGGAAATTTCAGGTTTAGAAACAGAAATTAATAAATTAGATCAAGCTGATAAAGATAGATGGGAAGAAAAATTGGCAAAAATTGTAACTGACCGCAATACATTATTAGACAATGCAAAATTAAAGTTAGAGGCATATTCAAAAAATAATTTTGACTGGCTGAATACGAAATAATTATTGTGAATATTAACATAAGACCTTACTTAATTGTGAGGTCTTATGTTATGTATATTGCTTGTGTTAACGAGGATGATTTTATGGTAATAGTGATATCAAGCAACTGTTGAGGGATATGTATCTCAAACCTAGCTTATAAAACTTTTATAATTATAATATTATTTCTATATGCCACACACTTACCAAATAAAAAAATATGTAATATTTACAGAATTCTCAGCAGTTCTAAAGGAATTTGCTGAAAATTCAAATTTTGATATTTACAATGATAATGGGTTGACGAATGAAACCTATTGCAAAGTATTGATTAGTAAAATTTTCAAATTACCGTATCGTTTGTTACCTGATTTAATTTCTCATCACACCGCTTTAGTATCAGACCCTATTAAATGGTTGAATATCCTTATTTTCTACCAGCCTCAAATCCATCCTTAAATCTCAAAAAATTCTTTGCATCTTTCGGGTTTTTCTCTATCCATTTATTCATCAGCTCAGTATTATGTTGTAGTTGTAGATAATCTTCATCTTTATAAATAGATTGACCATCTTTTTTAATTTCATCCAAAATCTCTTGGCGAATTTCACTTTTTGATTTAATGCTTTCCACATACCATTGCTTGGTAAAAAAGATGTTTCCTGCTGTTGTTAAAACTGAAAGGAATAATGTCGTAATCATCCCATAAAAGATAGTTTTAATAAATTTTGAATTCTTTTCAAGTGCTTTATTTAGATTCAAATAATCTTCAGAGGGTCTGATTTCAATGGTTTTCGGTATCCTTTCTATAAATTCATTCCTTTCTTGACCTTCTTTTTCTAAAGATTCTGATAATTTTAAAATTGTAGCGTTAAATCTCCTCATCGTAGATTCTGTTGCTCCTTTTATATTCAATAAATCTTCATACACAAATTCTGTTTTTATTCCTTGTTCAATGTTTCTTTCATTGGTTTCAATGACTTTTTTTAATAGTTCTAAGCCATTGTTTTGATTGTGTTCTTGATTACGTTCTTGATTGTACTCTTGGTTTCCTTTTTGGTTTTTTTCTTGATTTTCCATTTTATCTAAATTTTCGTTTTTTCTTTTTTAATAGTTCGTCTTCTGGTGATGAAGTGTAGGTGGGCTTTAATAGTTCTTTTGCTATATTTTCAAACTGTTTACTCACAGATGGTGAGTTTTCTTGTTCATCTTTATTGATTTGTTCTGTTGCTGTTGAGTTGAAAATGATTGTCCTTTCCTGATTTTCTTGAAGTTTCTGCTTAATATCTTTAATTTTTAATGTATTGGTGATTTCGGAGAGTTTATATCCTGGTTTGTATTCTCTCTCGGTTTGATGGTTTATATCTTCAAACTTTACTATTCTCATTCCCGAGATTCCTACTTTTTCATTTTGTGAAAGTGTTACCCTATAACCTAGCTTTTTCATATTATTAATCAGTTCTTCAAAATTTCTTGAAGTTCTAAGGGAAGTTGTGAGTGCTTTCAACATTTGCTTTTTCTTTTCTTTGCCAATTTCAATATCGGTTTTCAGGTTCATTTCTTTGCAAACTTCACGAACGGCTTTCCCAAAGAGTTCTCCAATGTTGTGGGCTTTAATGGTATTCTCTCCGTGTGTATTTACTCTATTGACAATAAAGTGGATGTGTTTTTGTTTGGTTGAGGAATGAATATCTAAAACCATTTGGTTGTTATCCCTTACTCCAATTTTCTTCAAAGCTCTTAATGCCAACTGTGTGAGTTCTTCATTGGATAATTGGTCTCCTATAGATTTTTCTGGAGAAATATATCCTGTCAATGCCCAGTTTTTTACATTTTTATTGCGGTCTGCAACGGTTTTCATTTCTATAAACTGTTGTTCTGGGTTCTGACTTAATAGATTGTTTTGATATACTCGTTCTGCTGTTCCTTTGTCATTGCCATTATATTCGATGGCGATTTTGGTAATTCGTCTGGTGGTTGCGCTGTTATTCATTTTTGAATTTCAGTTATGTGGGTTTCTGCTTGTTTTGTTTTTCATACAGATATTGATAAATCAGTTTGGTGATATTTTCTATTTCATGGAGGATTTGTTTCTTATTTTCAAATTCGGAAAACGCTCTATGTCTCAATAAATTTTTAATTCTGATGAAATGATTTCCATATTGAAGAAGGATTTCTTCGGTTTTAAATTCATTGATTTTTAATTCTTTTTCGGTTAGAATCATCCTTACATATTTTGATATTTTCAAGTGATATTTTAAGGCTTGTTTTTCTATTTCGTCAAACTCTTTTTCGGTTAATCTTACGGAGATAACTTTTGAAAATTGTTGTGATGTTTTCTTTTTTAAACCTCCTTTTCTGCCGATTTCCTGAAAGTGTTTTTTTCTCTTTTCACCATCCTCTTTCTTTTCATTTTCTTCTAAGGCTTTCTTGACAAATTCTTCTAAAAAGTCTTTTTCCATATTGGTGTGCATTTAGTTTTTAATTGAATTTTAGTTTGTTTTTAAAAAGGTTTTTCAATACATTTCTGACGATAGGAAGAAATCAAAAATCCCAATTTTGCAATTAGCGGCTACGCTTATTGTAAACTTTGGGTACTTTTTGCACTAACTATCTGCCGATTTTGCGTGTGTTTATTTTATTCAGGTCTTCATATTCTCTACCTGTATCTCTTTTACGTATTTCCCAACTCATTAAAAACTCGTTCAGGTCTTTATGGTTTTTGTATAGAATCCGACAGTCTTCTATGTTTTCTCCTATATTCTTTATCATTTCGACTGCTCGGTTTCCAGCGTTGTCGTTGTCAAAATACAGTTCTACTTTTTGATAATTCTGAATTAAATTTTTGATTTTTGGAATCATCGAAACGGAGTTTAGGATGATATAATCTGAAGGCTCTTTTTGCAAATTATCTTCTATATTTTTAAAGGAAAGGAAATCGAAAAAACCTTCGAATATTCGAAGTGATTTATCCCCATATTTAATGGTGGAAATGTCTTTTTTCCCTAAACATATTTTTGAGTATTTATTCCGAATTTCGTAACCTCCAGAATCATTTTTGAAGCCTATTCCGAAATAGTTTTTATTGTTGATTTGGTAATGTATCTCTTTTAAGTATGCGGTTTGATTTTCTACTTTTCTACTTTTTAAATATTCCAAAAGTGCTGGATGTTGAATGTCTTTAACTTCAACTATTGTATAATGATTTGCTAGAGCTTCTTGCTTCAGATTAGAATTACTTTGATGTTGAAAAGAAGAGAAATTTTGTTGTTCTGCCCAAGCTAAGACATCTTTTATGGAAGCGTCTAGATATTTTTTCATAAAATCAATATTATTTCCGCCTATTCCTTCGGAATGGAGATACCAAACGTTGTTTTTTTTATTGAGTTTAAAAGAGGCTTGGGTTTCTGTGGAAAAAGGATTGAGATACCAAGCTTCTTTTTCATTTTGCTTGGTTGGATGGTGTCCGAGTGAAACGAGGACTTCTTCCAACTTTATAGAGTTGAATTGGTTGCAGTTCATTTTTTATTTGTTTTTCTATGTTTTTTTAATTACTCTTACCTAATTACCTTTTCACTGATTAACAGAACTTTAAGGCAAATTTTTACAATTACTTGTTTTTACCTTCTTACCATTAATCTTTAATTAAGGTAACTTTAGGTAACTATCATTAAAATTTAATTACCTTAATAAATAACTGATTGTTCGACTTTTAAAACAATAAGGTAACTTGGTAACTTTGGTAAGAAAGTTTTACTCTGTTTTTCTTTTGATGAGATATCCGTACACTTGAAGTTGAGGATGTTTTATCCTTTGATATTTTAAACTGGTGAGTGCTTTTCCGATTTTTACATTATTCAATCGCAAGCCTAAAGCATTGTTCATCGCCAACATAATATCAGTTGCTGTGAGAAATTCTTCTGTTTTTTCAGATTTTTCAAAATGAGCGGAAATGAGTTCTTGCTCCATTGAAACTTGTGCATATTTCTCTTTTCTTTTTTCGTTTTCGGTGATATCTGTTGCGGTTAATTCGGGATTGTAATTTTTTCTTTCAAAAGCATTGTAATAAGCTTGAGCCCAGACTTTGTCCATATCAATTTCTTTGGAATATTCAAAATCAAAAGAATACACCTCAAAAATTAACCATCTTATACTTCCTGTTTCATCGGTAAGAAAATCTGTCCGATTAGTAGAACCTACAAATGAGCAAATCCGTTCTAAAAATTCAGCTTTTCTTGCATAAGGCAAACGAATATTTGCACTGCTTTTTGATATGAAAGATTTCAACGTATTGACATCTGATTTCGATAAAACCGCCAATTCATCGAGGTTACAAATCAAATTTTTACAAATGGAAATAATGCCATCTTTGTCGATGGAGATATTTTCGGTGTAATAATTCTCTAATTTTGGCGGAATTAAAAATCGTAAAAATGAGGATTTCCCTGAATTTTGATGAGATGCTAAAACCAATGACTGTTTATTGACATAGCCTTTTGTAAGCGAACATAAAACCGCTCTTGTCAGCCATTTTTCAAAATGATAATAAAATACTTCATCATCATTGGTTTTGAGGTATTGACTGAGCTTTTTGATGTAATCCTCTCCATCCCAAGTTTCTAAATTTTCAAAATACTCACGAATTGGATTGTATTGCTGAATCATATGGCTTCTAACCAAAATTTCCAACTTATTCATATTAATTTCAATTCCAGACTGCGCCAACTCAATCAATAAAGAATTGATGTTGAGAACAGTCCAAGTTCCAGTCTGCTCTTTCAACTGAATTTCCAACTCCAAAGCAATGGTATTAAAACGAATGTTGTATTTTTCGTCTAAATAATTCATCGCTCTATCGTAAATGGTCTTGGAAGGAGTGTCTGATTGATACAAGAATTTTTGTTCGTTCATAACCTTATCTATTTCGGTTATGATATTTCAGAGCTTCGGATTCTATTTCTAGTAAGGTTTTCTTTTTACCTTTAGAAATCCATTCCAAAAGTTCATCTTCAAAAAAATAGAGTTTTTTACCGTTTTTGTAACACGGAATTTTTCTTTGCCTTACAAGAGTATAAATTGTAGGTTTGGCTTTCCCTATTATCTTACATACATCTTCAATTCCAATAGGAATGCGTTTTTCTTTCGGTTCAGAAATTTTCGCATTCTGAACCATAGATTTAATTTCGGCAATTTCGTTCGTTAAGTGAGCAACTGCTTTTGGCAGGTTTTCAAAAGAAATTTCATTTACGTCCATAATTATCGTTTATGATTGTTATGGTGCAATGATAATTTATGTTATACGTATGTTTTTTGTATGATAAAGAATGTTTAAATCATACTAATAACATAAATGGTTTTCTGCTCAATATTAATTGTATTTTCCTTTACTAAAGGCGGTTATCTTCAATTTTTATTAATCCTTCCTCTTTTCTCGAAGAGAGTAATTTTTCTATTGTTGATTCTTCCATTTCTTTAAAACTTTCAGAAAAAACAATTTTCAAAAATTTAGCGACATCTTTTCTCTGATTGTTTCCTCTATAATGGTGCCACACATTCCATCCGAAATGCATTAGATCAATCGTTTTAAGAGTATTCACTCTTATTGGGGTAACAGTATCAATCTTACTATCTTTCAAAAATTCTATTAAATAAATGCTAAATCTATTGATTTCTTCATCCGAAGAGTATGGTGCAAATTTTTCTTTAGTGTATTGAACAATAAAACCCAGCTTTTCCTGGACGATTTTTTCACTTTCAGATTTTGCCTTAATTCTTATTTTTTCAATATCAGATATTTCAATAGGTTCTTCATTTTCCAATATTGTTTCGGATATTTTTTTTTCAACTTCAAAAGTTGGTTCTTCTTCGTTAATATTTGGGAAACTTTGCATGTGTTTTTCATTCAATTCAAAATTCTCCGTAGAATTAACTATTTGGATATTCTTTGAATCGTCTTCTTGTTCTTCAACTAATTTGGATTTTGAATTGTTTAAAAAACGTTTTACTATCCAATTTACTATTGGATCAAGAAATAAAATTACAAATACGAATATTAATACACCCAAACCAATACCACCCCAGAAAAACAAATTAATTGTAAATTCATCTGCTCCATTTCTAATAGAATATTCTCTAGCAGCATTACCTATGAATATGCAAGCTAGAAAAACTGACAACCAAATAGCGATATATTCAAAGTACTTTATTTTCATTCAGATTGATTTTTTAAAGATTTTAATTGTATCGCTTCCGCCGCTTTATTTTTCTTTTCATCAATCACTTTTGCATAGACTTGTGTGGTTTTCACATTGGTATGTCCCAACATTTTGCTTACTGTGTAAATATCAGTGCCACTCGAAAGTTGCAACGTAGCAAAAGTATGTCTGAAACAATGAAAAGTGATATTTTTATTGATTCCCGCTTTTGCAACCCAAGTCTTTAATGGTCGATTAATCCATGCTGGATTGGTTAAATTTTCAAAAACCAAGTCGTTTGGTGATTTTGGTTCTCCACAAATTTCTAAAGCCTGTTGAGAAATAGGCATATATTCTACGCCTTTTGTCTTTTTTTGCGTGAAATTAATTCTTGGCTGTCCGTTATCCATATTTATTTCATTCCACTTCAGTTTTTGAATATCAGAATGTCGTAAACCTGTTAATGCTGAAAAAAGTGCAGCTCGTTTCAAAACATCATTTTCACAAGGAGTTGCAACCAAAGTATTCAGTTCTTCAATTGTCAAATATTCTCTTCTTGATTCTTCACTTGGAATTGATTTTATTTTGGCAGCAATATCTGTTGTGAAATACCCATCAATAAAAGCTTGTTTCAAAGCAGCTTTGAAAACAGAAAAATAGGTTGAAGCACTGTTTTGAGATAAAATTCCATTTTTATTTCCACCACGAGGTGCGCTTAAAAGAAAGGCTTTGAAAGCTTCACAAAATTTAATATCAATTTTCGAAAACGGAATTTCATCTCCTTCAAAAGATATTAAAAAATCAATTGCTCTTTCCCAATTTACCTTAATTGATTCTGAATTATTCTTATGACGACTTTTGATTAATGCTTCGAAATATTTCACAAAATTTTCTTGAGATTTTTCTTTTTGTTCTGCCTGAATCAAGTAAATTTCGTTAAAAAGTTCAATGTTATCATATTCTCTCTGTCTTAATTTCCGAACCGAATCTGCATAAAACATTATTTCTCTGTCGTTTTCACTTTTGCAAATAATGATGCCATTGTCGTCTCTTTTGGGTTTGTATGAAATTGAATTTTCTGTGGTTTTTGCAGGTCTTTTTTTATCAAATTCTACAGTTGTCACACTTCGGTTTAGATATTCACGAATTCTTTGTGGAATTTTATTTCCAGAAATCATCACAGGATAACTCTCCAAATAAATGTACCATTCTTTTCGGAATTCTGCTTTTCTTAACCTTACAGTTACTTTAGTTTTTAAAAGTTCTTTCATTTACCGTCAAATATTTCATCAATTAATTTTTTAGGAACATATACAAAACTCCCAACTTTCTTTTTTGGAATATTGTTTTTCCTAATAGCACTACTCACCGTTGAAGGATTAGCATTATATTTTTCAGAAACTTCTGATAGAGTATAGCAATTTCCTATCTCAAAAGTTGGTTTTTCTGCTTTTTTCTTTTCAATAGGCATTTCTATTGTAGAGAATAAGTTCTCTAAGTCTGCTCGTTTTACTCGAGTCAATCTTACCCCAATATTAACCCCATTAATTAATCCTCTTTTTATCATTCTGTGAATGGTATCTTTTGAAATTCCATACATTATAGTTGCTTCAGAAACAGAAATAAATTCCCGAGTTTGTACTTCCGCAATTTTATTAGAATATTTTTGTAACAGATTTTCTTTTTCTTTTTGTTGCTTTTCTAATTTTTTACGTTCCTTTCCTGCTTTATTCGCACAAGAAACACCACAAAAACGTGTCGTAACTGTCTTTGCTTCAAAGGGTTTGGAGCATTGCTCACATACTCTTGGTATTTTTAATTTACTAAATCCCATTCTGAAATAACATCGGGTACATTATCACCTTTTTATGTTTTTTTTTGCAATTTTAGCGCATAAGACGCACATTAAATCCAAATTGCGCGCGGTACAAATATGATACAAAAATACTATAAAAAATGATTAAAATCAAGCATTTTCAAAAAATATTGAAAATAAAAAAATCGCTGTAAACATTACATTTACAGCGATTTGCTAATTTATCTTACTTGATGTTAATCAGCTTTTACTTGACTTCTTCAAAATACGCATCATCGACATAATCCTGTATTCCAGAAGTGTGTGACAACAAATTCTTGATTGTAATTGCATTCAAATCATAACCATCTTTTTCGAGCAATTGACGCGTCTTCTTAGACAATAAATTCTTGATTGGTTGATCGATTGTGACTTGACCTTTTTCTACCAAACGTAAAATTGCAGCTGCCACATAAGGTTTGGTATTACTTGCGATTAAAACCGGTTGTTGATGTTTTAAAACTTCATTCGTCTTAATATCTGAAACTCCTTTTGCATAACTCCAAGAAATATTTTGTTTTGGCGCTTCAACATGAACAATAATTCCGACAGCGTCTTTATTTTTCTCGTAAATCGAATCTATTTTAGATTGAAAAATGGTTTGCAATTGCGCAAATCCAAAAAATGGAATAAATACAATATTGAGTAGAAGTGTTTTCTTCATTTAGTTTTTTTGATTTTATTATTAAGAAATTCTTTTTTAAGAAATCCAAGTAGATTTAATTTTTATGATTTTCCATTCATTATCTATTTTCTTAATCCATATATCATAACCTTGTCCACAAAGTTTCCCACATATTACGCCTATTTGCAAAAAACCTTCTGTTTTAATCTCATTAAAAAAGATTCTTCTTAAACTAATTTCTACATCAAGATTTTTAAGATCTTCATATTCATCCCAAGTCTTATAATCTTTAAAAGCCTTTTCTAAATTTGGTAATTTACTTGCTTTAATTAATGTATTATTTGCTTTGATATTAGAATTATTGATGTTAATCACAAAATTTGAACTATCAGATTTCACCCAATTTGTTCTAAAATTTTTAAATATATTTTCATCAAAATCATCTTTTCTATATCCACTTACAGTATCATAAATAGCAATCAATCTTTTTTGATTTCTAATTTTTAACATCTCATTATTGTAATCATCTTTTTCTTTTTCAGTAACATTTTCTTGAAATTCTATTGGTTCAATATTTACAACGCAACTATCTATAATTTCATGAAATATTTGTGAATAAACTTCATTCTGAAAATTATCTGTATTAGATTTTTGAGTACAATTTACTAAAGTGAATAGTAAAAATGTAATGAATAAAATTTTCTTCATTTCATGTTATTTGATTTTAAAGATAAATAAAAATTGATTAAATATTAGTGAGATCCTAAAACGGGCTCAGGAAGCAAAAAAAGAGCTAAGATTACTCTCAGCTCTTTTAGAATTATTAATTTGAATTGATTATTTAATCTCAACACGAATTCCTTCGCTTTGCGCACTCAATTCTGGTGCATACATATTCTGCATCGATGTAATTCCGTTCGAGAAATTACCTGCATTATTCGCTTTCAAATCATACTCGAAAACATAGGTTCCTTTTCTCATATAATCTGCAAAGAAATTCGTAGCTGCATCACGCGTACTTTCGTAATAGCCAAATTCTCCTTTCCATTTGTAACCAGAAAGTACATTCACAGGCTCGAAACCACTTGCACGCATATCTTTGATGTGTACAAATTGCATGTTACGATCAACAGAAATCTCTAAACGAACCGTCACAATATCACCAACTTTTATCGGCGTTGACGCTGTAATTTCTTTCAGAATTGGACCATTTGCAGAATTCGATTTAACAAACAATTTTTTATTGAATTTGATTCCAGTTTCAGCAGATTTTATTTTATCCAAATCTTCAAAATATTGCCAATACATTGCGCCCCAAGCAACACCTGGAGAAGTTTTTGAAACCTCAACTTTACCCATTTCAGGTTTAATTTCTTCTTTGTTCCAAGAAGTTTTTACATAACCTGAACCTGCTTGCGAATTTTTATCTAAATCAAATTTTTGATTCCCAATTTTCACTTCGATTCCTTTATCAGCATCTATCCAAGATTTCCCAAAATTCATTAAAGCATAAACCGCTTTTGTCGTTGCTTTTGTAGAATTCCACTGATTTGTTTGACGATTTTTCAATAACCAAACTTTCATTTCTTCTACTGATTTTTCGTCTTTAGTAACTTCATCAAACGCTTCAATTAATAACGATTGTGTTTCAACAGGCGCTTGATACCAAAACCAACCCGGTTGATTTTCTTTCCAATACATTCCCATTTCATCCGATTCTACCGCTTTTTCTTTGATTGAATTGACAACAATTTTAGCAGCAGATTGCATTTGGAAACGATTCATCACAATTGCAGCCATCGCTTTTTGTTGCAACGATAAATCCAATTTTGTATCATTCAAATTCTTTAACATTGCCGTTTTCATTTCTTCCAACTCTTTCGACATCGGATAATCTTCTAAGAAGAAAGAACGCGCATATAAATAATGTAAACCGTCTGAATACGTAACATCCTTGAATGATTTTTGATCTTTTTTGAACTCTTTGAAACGTTTTAAATTCTCATCATCAATAAACTGAATTGCTTTTTTGATTAATGGATTTACATCTATTTCAAACGCTTTGAAATTCACATCCATTTTCTTCATATTTCCGAAACCAGAAACAATATGCGTTGTGATATATTCGTTTGGACGACCGCCATCAAACCAAGCAAAGCCACCGTTTGATTGTTGTTTATCTGACAATTTTTGGAAAGCCGATTTCATTTCCGTTTGCATTTGATTCAATTGGAATAAAACCGCAATTTGTTTCATTTGCTCTTCTTCGCTTTCCGCATTTTTAACCCAAGGCGTTTCTTCTAAAATGATATTTTTTAATTCTTGGTTCAATTGTAATTTCGATTTCAATTCACCTTTTTTATTCCAATCATCAAAAACAGCTTTAATTTTTGGATTAGAATTAATCACTTTTTCCGAAATCATGTTTCCATATAAACGCGAGAACACTTGTTCAGCGCATTCGTAAGGATATTCGCGCAAATAAGGCAACGAGAAAATCGCATACCAAATCGGATTCGTTGTCATCTCGAACGTTAATTTGAAATTATCCAAAGAAGTCGATTTATTGTTGATCATATTCTCGAATTGGAACGATTTCTTTTGACCTTCTTTCACATAAATTGGCAAAGTTTCTGTTACCATCATGCGATTTGTCAAAATTGGTAAAGCTGATTCTTCTCCATCAGAAAAATCTCCAGCCGAAGCCACCACGCGATAAACAACCGCTTGTACATTTTTCGGAACATTAATTGTCCACGTCACTTGATCCGAATTTCCTTTCGCAACAGAGAAATTCTGAACTGCATTTGTTAACTTAAATTGTGCATCAATTGGTTGATTGGTAAACGCATCAAACAACATCAATTTCACAGAACCATTTAATACCTTATCTGATAAATTATTAATTTTTGATGAAACCGAAATTTGATCACCTTCTCGTAAAAAACGTGGCATATTTGGTACAACCATCAAGTCTTTTTGGGTGCGAACATTTTGCTCTAAATAACCTGTTTTAAGGTCTGGTGTATGCGCAATCGCCATAAATTTCCACTCTGTTAAACTTTCTGGCGTTGTAAATTCTATAATTACATTACCTTTTGCATCTGTTTTAAGATTTGGATAAAAGAACGCTGTTTCATTTAGATTTGTACGTGCTTTTACGTTATCTAAAGCTGCGATTGCTCCTTTTTTAGTTGTAATTACCACTACTCCTCTTGATCCTCTTGCTCCATATAATGCAGTCGCCTCTTCTCCTTTCAACACATTCATAGACTGAATGTCATCTGGATTGAGTTCTGGCATTTTATCATATACAACTCCGTCTATTACATAAAGTGCAAGTGAATTATCTGCTAAATAGTAATTAGCATTACCTCTAATTACAGTTGGAGCTTCTCCTGAATTTGAAGTTTTTGCTACATAAGCAACTTCAGCATCTTCGGCTTCAACTTGAACCCCAGCAACACTTCCAGCCAATTCATTATTCATTTGAATTGTAGCAGCTACCGATTTTCTCATCATACGATTCATACGATATTGGTTAAATCCAAAATCAAATAAATTAAGGTCTAATCCTGCATATCCTCTTGCATAAAAATCATAATTTGTACGATAATAAATTGCTCGGGAAGGATTTGTTGAATAAAATTGATAAAGATTAAATGGATTATTTCTTCTTGAATTCGTGAAATTATAGACATTAAAATCTAACGAATTCGACGCAAATTGATCCAACGAAGCATCATACATACTTGCTAAAACCTCAGCCGAAACTTTGTCTTTATTTGGACCTTCAATTTTTAGTTGCCATTTTTCTTTTGCACCTGGCGTCAATTTATCACGTAAAACTTCAGCCGTCACTTTCAGTTGTTTATTTGTAAATGGAATTGTCAAATTAAGACTTCCTGTTTGCACATCATTGAATTTCGTCATCGCATAATTCACATAAATTCCGCCACGATATTCTTCTTTGATTGGAATTTCAACCACCGATTTTTTGCTCAAATCCACGAAACCTTTCTCAATAATTGTTTGATTCGCTTCTACTTCATAATATACAAAAGTATTTTTAGAACCTGATTTGAAATCAATTTTTGCAACATCTTTTGGCTGATAAGTTGATTGATTTGGCGAAACTGCTAAAAGCGTTTTGATTTCGTTGGCTTTCTTTTCATTCGAAACATAAACCAATTTATCTACTTCAATTTTTTGCGTTCCGTCAAGCACAAAACCTTTGATGACGTAATAACCTTCTTCTAAATTTGACGCTTGATTGAATGTTATTTCATCAGAAACTTTTGTATCAAAATCACTTTCAAAAACCTTTTGATTGGTTGTCCATGTTTTTGGATTCATTTCATCGCCATAAGGTTCGTTTGGAAACAATTTCTTGAATTCTTCTTTCGAATAAAAGTTATAATCTGTTGTAAATTTTTGACGACGAACAACTTCTTTTGGCGCATTTAACGAATAAATTTCAAGATGACCTTTTCCATCTAATTTTTCATCATTCAAGTTTTTCACTTCAACTTTGAACGCTTTCAAATCGTCTGCTTTTGTTTTCTCTGAAACAGCCACATTCAACGACATTCTCGTATCACCAACTTTCACCGAAGAAGACTCCGATTGCGTTTCTCCATTGATATCCGTTGCATTTACCTCGATAAAATAATTGTACGTTCTTACCTCATCTTTCTTTTTCTCCGAAGCTGGTTTTGCTACAAATTCGAAATTGAATTTTCCTTCTGCATCAGTTGTTGTATCTCCAAACGTAATTTCTTCTCGCTCGCCACGACCTGCTGGAATTGAGCGATACCAAGGCCAAAACGTAAAAATTTCTTGACGATAAACACGGTACGAAACTTTTGCATTATCGATATTAGCACCAGAAAAAGCGATTGCTTTCCCTTCTACTTTTACCTTGTCATTTAAACTATAAACACCTTTATTTTTCTCGATTTCGACTTTGAATTTTGGACGTTTATATTCTTCCACTTTGAACGAATAATAACCTTGAACATTTACAGGTCTAATCGTGAAATTACCTGTTAATCCAGAAGTAGGTAAAACAAAACTTCCATTTACAGAACCAAATTCGTTTGTTGTTAAATCTACTTTAGAAATTTCTTTATCGTTGACATCAAACAAAGCAATCGTCAATTTAGAATTTGGAACGACATTTCGGGTTTTATCTTTTGATGAATAATAAATTCCTTTGAAATAAACCGTTTGCCCAGGACGATAAATTGCACGATCTGTGAAAATCTTAACAGAAGAATCATCCGCTTGATCATAACGATCATAATCGTAGTAATATGTTGAATAAATAGTATGTTCGTCTTTTACTCGATATTGAAAGTTTCTCCAAGTCGCAGGAAAAGTGATTATTCCATCTTTATCCGAAGTTAAAATTTTAAATTCCTTTTTATTATAATCTGACAAATTAGAAAACTCAACCGAAATATTACTTTCTGGTTTTCCAGTTTCACGATTCACAACCGAAACCTTTTCATTCAGCGAGTTTATCGCATATTTCGAAACCATTACATCCAAATAATCAATATCATCTTTTGTGTTGATTTTGAATTCAGAATTATTCGAAAAAAGGACAATATAACGACCAGATTTAAGTGGATTTAACTTAACAATTGTTGAATGATTTTGATAATCTTCAAACGATTTCACATCAATTGTATATTGCTCAACAACTTTTAAACTATTCAGAAATTTTTGAGCTTCTGAAATTCGATTTTCGTTGTAAACATTTAACGCTTGTATTTTCTGTTTTCCATCAAAACCTTCATTATAAGCGAAAATTTTCACAAAAACTTGCAATAAATTTTTATGCGTTAATTGAATTGGCGTATTCTGATTTTCGTTAATATATCGCTCTGCTTGCACACTTAATTCTTGCGATTTGATCTTCGAAACTAAATTATTTATATTCTCTAATTCCTCCGAATTTGGATAAAGCTTCGCAACTTTTTGTTGTATCTCAAAAATCTTATTTACGTTCGCCAATTTATCCTCTTGCAAACCATAATAATCTGTCGCTAAAGTTGCGTACACATAAGACGAATACCACGCTTTTGGATATTTTGTTGCTAAAGATTCTTTTTGTTTAATAATTTCTTGAACCGAAGTTGAACCACGTTTTGAATCAATTAAAATCAATTCATTGTACAAAACAGCATTTTCGTTATTTTTTTGTGTATTCAATTGAACCAAATCAGTAAGCAATTGATTTGCTTTATCTTTTTTATCATTCTGATTCAGATAATTGATATATTTTTTCGCTAAAACATCATACAAAGTTGGCGTTAAATCCAATTGTTGTTGCGCATTTTTCTTATCCTCAGCAAGATTCAAAATCATTTTATAATCTTGTGATTTTGCATTGATTAATTCATTTTTTGGTTGAATTGATTTAGAAAAATAATCGTTAATCGTTTTATTGAATGTTTCTTCTGTCCAAAATCTTACATCATTTGTCGCTTGATTTTCGACATTTGTACGACTTTGAATTTTCCAACGATTTTCGTTGTAATACAATTGATATAACTCGGCTAAATATGAATAAACGATCGCATTATTTACGTTTGATTTTTCGTCTAAGTCTTTTTTAAACAAATCAAAAACGAAGTTTACATCATCTGTTTCATCAGAAGTTGCGACTTTTATTTTTGCCTCATAAAACAAAGCTTTCAGATAACTTTGTTGATTATTTTGCTTTTTTGATAAAGCTTTTAGTTCATCAATTTTTGGTTGGATTGATTTGAATTGACCATTTTGCATTTGTTGGTCAATTTCTTTCCACTTCTGATCAATCGTTGGGGATTGAGCCATAAGAATCGAATTGGTTAAAATTAATAATAAAAACAGTAGCTGTTTCATAGATTCTTTCTTTTATCAGTAGATGCAAGTTACGGAAAAATGGTTGGTTATGGAAATGAAATAATTATCAAATGATTGATTTATAGCACAAAAAAAAATCTGAATGTTGCCATTCAGATTTTTTGATATATAAGTTGATTAGTTGTAGTTTTTATAAATCGTCTACGTCTAAATCTTCGTCGATTTGTAAATCATTTAATTCAGCATCTTCTGCAAAATCAATATCTTCTTCATCGTCTAAATCAACCATCATGTCTTTTTTAGGCGCTTTAAGAGGCATTGAACCGAAACGGTAAACCGTTAATGGGTAATTAAGAACAGCTGGTTTATCTTCTACAGAAATTAATTCAGCCACAAATGTCCACATTTCCATAAAATCATATACAAAAGCCATACGATCTCCTTGATTAGCAAAAGCTTCTTTGATGTAAAAATCAGCCATTGTTTCATCAGTTCCATCATCAGACATATCCTCTAAAGGAATTTCTTTTGTTTGGTTTCCATCTTCATCTACTTCATAGAATGATGCCAACTCCTCACCTTGTAAACTAAAAGCACTAATAATACCTTTGTACAATGTGAATAATGTTTGCTTCTCTTTAATTTCTATGTCTCTAAAAACATCCTCTTTTGCATCAAGGAATACACGAATTTTATATATCACTTTCTAAATATTTTTCGGTTCCAAATTTAAATCTTTTCCCATATTAATTACAAATTCTAATGCAGAATTATAATTATTTTCTACTTCGCCTTCTAAAATTGCTTCTTTTATGGCATTTTTTAAGATTCCAATCTCTTTTCCTGGTTGAATATCAAATATTTTCATGATTTCTTCACCTGAAATTGGCGGTTGAAAATTACGAACTCTGTCGCGTTCTTCAACATCTTTTATTTTTTGTTCTACAACTTCAAAATTTTGTTTGAAACGTTTCTGTTTACGTTCATTTTTCGTTGTAATATCGGCTTTACAAAGCGTAATTAAATCGTCGAAATCTTCTCCAGCATCAAACAATAACCTGCGTAAAGCTGAATCTGTTGCATCGTCTGTTACAACTGCAATTGGACGAGAACTCATCATCACCAATTTCTGAACATATTTTACTTGCGGTCCTAATGGTAATTTTAATCGTCTGAACAATTTTAATACCATTTTAGATCCAACAAATTCATGCGAATGAAATGTCCAACCTACATTTTTATCGAAACGTTTGGTAACCGCTTTTCCAATATCGTGCAACAACGCAGCCCAACGTAACCAAACATTATCTGTGTTGACAGAAATATTATCAACGACTTCTAATGTATGATAAAAATTATCTTTATGTTTTTGACCTTCAACCTCTTCGATTCCTTTTAACGCAACCAATTCTGGTAAAATATGTTGCATTAATCCTGATTGTTCCAATAACAATAATCCGACCGAAGGTTTATCCGTCATCATAATTTTCTGAAACTCATCCATTACACGTTCAAAAGATACGATATTAATACGTTCAGCATTATCAATTATTGCCTGAAAAGATTTTTTTTCTATTTCAAAATCCAATTGAGCTGCAAAACGAATCGCACGCATCATGCGCAAAGGATCATCAGAATAGGTAACATTCGGTTCTAATGGCGTTTTGATGATTTTATTATTCAAATCTTCAACTCCATTAAAAGGATCAATTAATTCACCGAAATTCTCTTTATTCATCGAAATTGCCAATGTATTGATCGTAAAATCACGACGTTTTTGATCGTCTTCCAACGTTCCGTCTTCTACATGTGGTTTTCGACTATCTTCTGAATAACTTTCTTTTCGTGCACCTACAAACTCCAAATCTGTGTCTTTATATTTGAACATTGCTGTTCCAAAACGTTTAAAAACTGAAACTTGTGATGTATGTCCTAATTTATTAGCTAATTCTTTAGCCAACAAAATTCCATTTCCTACTGTTACAAAATCGATGTCTTTTTTCTGACCACGATTCAATAAATAATCGCGTACAAATCCACCAACTACATAAGTTTCTTGATTAATTTCATCAGCAACTTCTGCTACATTTTTAAAAATTGGATTTGATACGGCTTCTAAGATTTTCATTCTGCAAAAGTATATGTTTTGAAATAAAAAACTACTCTCTAATAACTTTTACTTCGTTATCTAGACCTAATTTAATTATCGTTGATGCAGTGAACTGAGGTACAAAGGTTTTTGTCTCGTCTGGATAAAAGTCAACACGCTCTAAAATAGTAGGATTAACTTCCGAAAACACTTTTGGAGAAGGTTCTCCTGATAAATTAGCCGATGTAGACACAATTGGTCCACCTAATTTTCCTATGATTTTCTTACAAAACAAATCGTCTGTTAATCGAATAGCGATTGTGTTATCTTCTGCGATTAACGATTGTGGTAAACCTTTTGGATTATCGTAAATAATTGTAAGAGGTTTCTCATTCAAATCAATCAAATCCCAAGCTAATTCTGGCACCTCAACAATATTTTGTAACATGCGTGGAGAATCAACCAAAATAATTAACGATTTTGATGAAGGGCGATTTTTTATCTGATAAATTTTTTCGATTGCAGCCTCATTTTTCGCGTCACAACCCAATCCAAGAATTGTATCTGTTGGATAAAGCATTGTTTCTCCTTGTTTTAGTTTGGCTACAATTTCGTTTATATCTGACATTTTATTTATTTTATAAATTTGAGTGCAAAGGTATTGTAGGAAAGTTGAAATGAGAATTATTTAATATATTTTCTCCAAAATTTATACGGTTTGGGTTGATTAAATCGATGACAAGCCATTGGCAAAACATTATTATTCAATTTTAATGCTTCTTCTGGCTTACGATCCATACAAAAATCTAATGCTTCCTGCCATTCAGGAATTTTATAATCCTTGTATATTTTTGGAACATATAATGACCAAAAAACATCTTCTACATGATAATCAGAGTTAGGTTTTTCTTTTAAAAATAAATTTATTTGATTCGATTCTTCTTCAGAAATTTGAATAAATTTCTCTACTTTTCTCAGCGAAAATCCTCCATTTCCAACTTTAAAAAGCCGCTCTATATTCTTTGGTTTTTTACCTTTTATTTTTCGAATAAATCCATTTATTTTTTCGAAAGTTAAATTAATAAAATTACGTTCACTTCCTATCCAAGGTGCTCCAACATAATCATAGCCTTTATCGCACCATTCATTTAGTTTATTTTTAAAAACATAAACATCTAATTGACAAATCAATATATATTTGAATTCTTCAAAAGTTTTATAAAAATATTTTTCTAATAACAATTGATTATAATCGTCAATGGAATCGAAACAATTTGAACTGAAATATTCTATACGAAAATCATTGATTTTACTAAAAAAAGATGAATAATTAGAAGTTGTCAAACCTTGTGGAGCCACAAAAATAATTTCAAAACCATTGAAATGTTGAATTATACTTTCCAAAGATTTTTTTTCAAATTCGTCTAAAAAATCTCTATAAATTGGAACAATAATCCCTACTTTCTTCAAATTATTCATAATATTGAGAGTACTTTTCAGCAAAAATAGACATATCTTTGACAGATTAAAATGAAATATAGATTTTTTCTATATTAATTATAATATTTTGAAAAATGACACAAAGAATTGTCGTAAATAATAATTATAAAACCACGCAAACCGAAATCAAATCTATTATTGATAATTTTGATCTGATTGATGATTATATTGCAAAAGGCACAAGAAATTCTATCAAAAAAAAGAAATTAGAGTCGGGTAAAATTGCAACGATTAAATCATTTAAGATTCCTAATATAATCAATAAATTTGTTTATCGATTCTTTAGAAAATCAAAAGCAGAACGATCTTATGAATATGCAAAACGATTGATTGATTTAGGTTTTTTGACACCATATCCTATTGCATTTGTAGAAAATAAAACTCCTATAAGTTTTAATAATAGTTACTATTTCTGTGAATTAGTTGAAGCTGATTTAACTTATCGTGAATTAGTTGAAATTCCAACTTGGGAAAACCGAAACGAAATTTTGAAACAGTTTACAAAATTCACATTTGATTTACATGAAGCTGGAATTGAGTTTTTGGATCATTCTCCTGGAAATACTTTAATCAAGCAAGTTGGAGAAAATCAATATGAATTTTATTTGGTTGATTTGAATCGTATGAATTTTCACAATTCAATGAGTTTTGATATTCGAATGAAAAACTTTTCTCGTCTAACTCCTCATAAGGAAATGATTGAAATTATGGGAAAAGAATATGCGAAACTTATTAATAAACCAGAACAGGAAGTTATTGAAGCTATGTGGAATAAAACGCAAGAATTCCAACATAAATTTCAAACAAAACAAGCTCGAAAAAAGAAATTAAAAGCCATGATTAGTAAAAAACAATAACAAAAAAGCAGATTTAAAATTAAATCTGCTTTTTTGTTATTTCATCATTTCAGAAAATGGAATAATTATCTCATATCCTTTTTCTTTAAAATAATCGTGCATTCCTTCTCTATAGGTCACCAAAACAAAATCTCCTCCCCAAGCTCCAAGACTTTTTACAGTTCCTAAATAATCAGAAAAATACAATTCTTTGACTTGCGGAATTTGCATAAAATCACCTAATCGTGCTTGATATTCATCTAAAATAGCTTCTAAATCAGTTAAATTCTCAACTTTAGTTGCTTGAATAACCAAATCAGAAAGATCCTGAATCATTTTCCAATCTTTTGGTTTGTTTTTGTAATGATTTCCCACAACGGCTTGCGTATCTTGCTTTTGATTAAGATAAACAAAATAAAGTTGATCTTTAAAATTCCAATTCAATTCCAATTCTTCTACTTCAATTGGATTATTCGAAAACAAAATCGGTTGATAATGATGCGCGCACGCAATGTCATAACCACTTGTATTGAAGGTTAATTGATTCAATTCAAACGGATTTATTTCAATCCATTGGCTAATCAAATCAATCAAAGTCGAGCTACTTCCCAATCCCCATTCTTGCGGATATTCTAACTTCGTTAAACATTGATAACTATTATTAGAATTGAAAAAATCAGGATTTAACGATTTAGCTTGCTTTAAAATCATTTGTAATGATTGACTTAATTTATCATTTGTAGAAGAAATTATTTCTAAATCATTCAATCTAATTTCAGCTTCAAACCAAATAGAATTATCAAATTTTGTCGCTTTCCAAGTGATTAAATTTTCTGTTTCTGATGAATTTTCTACAAACAAACATTGCCCATATTTCGTGGGCAATGCAAATGCTTTCGCTCCATCAATTACAATATATTCCCCGATAAGGAATAATTTTCCATTGGAACGGTATGTTTTCATTTATTTTAGATTTGTGCCGAAGAAGTCGCAACCTCTCTGTTTATTTTCTTCACTAAACCTTGTAAAGTGTTTCCTGGTCCAACCTCAATAAATTCAGTCGCACCATCAGCAATCATATTTTGTACAGATTGCGTCCATTTTACAGGAGCAGTTAATTGTGCAATCAAGTTTTTCTTGATTTCTGCAGGATCTGTAACGGCAGTTGTACTTACATTTTGATATACTGGACAAATTGGCGTATTGAATGTTGTTTCTTCAATGGCTTTTGCTAATTCTTCTTCCGCAGGTTTCATTAAAGGCGAATGAAAAGCTCCACCAACAGGTAAAACTAAAGCACGTTTAGCTCCTAATTCTTTCAATTTTTCACATGCTACGTTAACCGCTTCAATCTCTCCAGAAATCACTAATTGACCTGGGCAATTGTAATTTGCAGCAACTACAACTCCATCAATTTCTGCACAAGCATCTTCAACAATTTTGTCTTCTAATCCTAAAATTGCAGCCATTGTTGATGGATTAGCTTCACAAGCAGCTTGCATTGCTAAAGCACGTTTGTACACTAATTTTAATCCAGATTCAAAATCTAACGTTTCATTTGCAACTAAAGCAGAAATTTCTCCTAAAGAATGTCCTGCAACCATTTCTGGTTTAAAATCTGGTAAAGTTTTCGCTAAAATAACAGAATGTAAAAAAACTGCAGGTTGCGTAACTTTTGTTTGTTTTAGGTCTTCTGCAGAACCTTCAAACATAATTGATTTTATATCAAATCCTAAGATTTCGTTTGCTTTATCAAATAATTCTTTTGCGATTTCAGAATTTTCGTACAAGTCTTTACCCATTCCAGAGAATTGAGCACCTTGTCCTGGAAAAACATATGCTTTCATTGTATTATTTTTAATGTATGACAAATGTATAATAAAATCTTAAACTTCTTTATTTAACCTAAGTTTTGATTTTCTTTTCTATAAATTTCGTCTAAATATTTATAACGATTTGCAACAGAAATTGCGTGTAATTTTGCAATTGTATAACCATCTTTTCCATCTAAAAAACCAAGTCTCATTACGAAATAATTTAAAAAACGATAAGCAGGTTTTATCGTATAATGATAAAATGATGGTTTCAGATTTTTAAGACGAAGTTCTTGTGCTCGCAAACGTGAATAACTATTCAGTTTATCTAAATATTCTTCTTCATTATCAAATGTAAAATGATCAAGTTTGTTTGTTAAATAACCTGTTCTACCATTACATTCTATAATCTCATGAACCATTCTATCTGATTTATATTGAGATTTAGATTTTTTAAAAATTCGAACAGCTTTATCATTTTGCATGCCCGAATATTTAATATGCTTCTTCTTAAAAAAGAATTTTCGATAAACAAAGTATGCATCAAAAGTAGGTTGCTGATTAAAAACCGAAACAATTTCTTTTTTTAATTCTAGTGGGATTCCTTCATCTGCGTCAAAAAAAGTAACCCAATCATTTTTTGCTAAAGAAAGTCCGTAATTACGTTGATTCGTAAAATTATCAAACTTACGTTTTACAAATTTAGTTTTAGGATTTTGACGAGCAATTTCTTCTGTTTTATCGGTACTAAAAGAATCAATAATAATAATTTCATCAGCAAAATCTACATCATTTAAATAACGATGTAAATTTTTTTCTTCATTATAAGTAATCAGTAAAGCTGAAATTTTAGTAGACATTGATTCTATAGAATATTCTTTTTTAGTTTCTATTTCAACGTTATTATTACTTATTAATTGCCTATCCAATGAGTTATTGTTTAGAAAATTTTCTAACTTTTCTTTAAACAACTCGAAATCAAATATTGAATAAAATTCATTTACTTGTTTTTTTATTTGACGATTGTTTAAATCTCCAAGTTTTTCAGGAAAATAATCTTTCAAATGAACACTTGTGTGATTAATTCCATCTTCGAAAGTTGCCCAAACTTTTTTATCAATCCAAGGAGAAAAAATAATAAATGATTTTTTCCCTAAAGCTTTGGACATATTAATTGCACCTCCATCATTTCCAACAATCACATCACATTCATTTGCAATTGCAATAAACTCGCGCAAATCATTACCCAACAATTCAAAATAAACTTTCGATTTGGTTTCATCAGATAATTGATTATATACTTCTTTTGCTTGCGGTAACTGTTTCGGAAAATAATTGAATAAAATATTGACATTATAATGTTGACCAATAAAATCAACCATTTTTGCCATTTGATTCAACGGATAAGTTTTTGAAGGATCAGAACCAAGCAAACTAATCATAACTGATTTACGAGTAGAATCAACTTGATGTTTTTCAAATAAATCTTTCGCAAAGTTTATTTCTTCTTCTGTTAAATACAATTTCGGTTCTGTTGCCAAAGGAATTTCAATTCCTAAAGGCTTCAATAAAGACAAACGATGTTCGATTGCTAAACCTAAATATGAATTTGGTTCGTCATGTTTTTCTACATTATCTGTATACAAAAACGTTCTTCCAATCTTTTTGTACGATATTTTTTTTGGTGCATTATTGATAAAAACATCTACCCAACTCTGTAATTTTGAGTAAGCATCAATTACAATATCATATCTATTTTGATTAACTTTTTTCGAGAATTTAATCAAATTCATCAAGCCTTTGTTTTCTTTTTCATCGAAAACAATTTTATGATCGATGTATGGATTATTCTCTAAAACAGGCAAAGTATTACTATTGATTAAATAATCAACAATAGCATTTGGATAAGCTCTTTTGATATTTTCGCACAACAATGATGTGATTAAAACATCGCCTATCATCTTGTGTTGGATAATCAAAATTTTCATAAAACATAGTTATAAAGCAAAACTACTAAAATATGTTTGATTCGAAAATAAAAAATCCTCAACAAAACTGCTGAGGATTATATTTTATAAAATTTATTCTACTTAAACCGCCACATTATGCTCGCGTAATGCATCGTTTAATGAAGTTTTTTTATCTGTAGACTCTTTACGAGTTCCGATGATCAAAGCACATGGAACTTGGTATTCACCTGCAGCAAATTTCTTTGTATAAGAACCTGGAATTACAACTGAACGAGCAGGAACATAACCTTTAATTTCTACTGGTTCGTCACCTGTTACATCAATAATTTTAGTAGATGCTGTCAACACAACATTTGCTCCTAAAACCGCTTCTTTACCTACACGAACTCCTTCTACAACGATACAACGAGATCCGATAAACGCATTATCTTCAATAATTACTGGCGCAGCTTGCAATGGCTCTAAAACTCCACCGATTCCTACACCACCAGATAAATGAACATTTTTACCAATTTGTGCACAAGAACCTACAGTAGCCCAAGTATCAACCATTGTTCCTTCGTCCACATACGCACCAATATTTACATAAGAAGGCATTAAAATAACTCCCGAAGAAATATACGCACCATAGCGGGCAACAGCATTTGGAACAACACGAATTCCTTTTTCAGCATAGTTACGTTTCAATTCCATTTTATCATGGTATTCAAAAATTCCTGCTTCTAAAGTTTCCATTTTCTGAATTGGGAAATACATTACAACTGCTTTTTTCACCCATTCGTTTACTTGCCAATCTTCTCCAACTGGTTCTGCACAACGTAATTGTCCGTTATCGATTAACTCAATTACTTCACGAATTGCAATTTGTGTTGACTCTTCTTGTAACAATTCTCTATTGTCCCAAGCTTTTTCTATGATTTGTTTTAAATTCTCCATCTTTATTAATAATAGCCACAAATATAAAAATTATAATCAAGGGATTTCATAGAGATTATTTATTATTGAATCGTTTTTTTAAATTTGCCAAATGTCACGAATATTAGCGTTAGATTACGGAGGAAAAAGAACAGGCGTTGCCGTAACCGATGAATTGCAAATTATAGCTTCGCCAGTTGATACAATTGATACATCAAAATTGATGGATTTCTTGAAACAATATATCGAGAAAGAAAACGTTTCTGACCTTGTAGTTGGATTATCTGTTCGTTTTTCAGGAGAATTAAATGAGATTGAAAATCAGATTCAACCTTTTTTGAAAAAATTTTCTGAACAATTTCCGTTGATCAAAATTCATCGTGAAAATGAGATGTTTACATCAAAAATGGCTTCTCAAGCAATGTTTGCTGGAGGAATGAAAAAGAAAAAACGTCAAGAAAAAGGAATGGTAGATAAAGTGAGTGCTGTAATAATTTTACAATCATTTTTATCACATAAACTATAACAAATTGTATCTTTGCCGTTAAATTAATAAAAAAAGATCAGAAAATGGTATTACCAGTTGTAGCTTACGGAGATCCTGTCTTACGTAAAGTTTCACAAGAAATCGATCAAGATTATAAAAATTTACAAGAACTGATCCAAAATATGTTCGATACAATGTACGACTCTAACGGAGTTGGTATCGCGGCGCCACAGATCGGAAAAGATATACGTTTATTTATTGTAGATTGCTCACCTTTTGAGGAAGATGAAGATTATGAAGATATACAGAATGAGTTGAAAGATTTCAAACGTGTTTTCATCAATCCAAAAAAAATCAGTAGTTCTGAAGGTGATGAATGGGCTTTTACAGAAGGATGTTTGAGTATTCCTCACATTCACGAAGATGTAACACGACCAGAATCGGTAACTTTAGAATATTTTGATGAAAATTGGGTGAAACATACCGAAACTTTTTCGGATATTCGCGCTCGAGTTATTCAACACGAATACGATCATTTGGAAGGAAAGCTTTTTATTGACTATATTTCGAGCTTTAAAAAGAAATTAATAAGTAATAAATTAAAAAATATAACAAAAGGGAAAGTAAACACGAGTTACAAAATGAAATTCCCTTCATAGACCCTTAAACATAATAGAATATGGATTTATCAAGAGTTATCGCAATTTCAGGAAAACCAGGATTATACCGTTTAGTTTCTCAAACAAGAGGTGGTTTTGTTGTTGAAGATTTAGAAAAAGGTAAAAAAATCTCAATCGCTTCTAACTACAATGTTAGTTTATTAGACAACGTTGCAATCTACGGAGTATCACAAGAATTTCCTTTGGCTGAAGTTTTCTTCAGAATTTACAAAAAAGAAAACGGAGGAGAAACGATCGATTACAAAACTTCTGGTGCAGATTTGCGTAAATATATGGAAGAAGTTTTACCAGAATATGACGATTCAAGAGTTTATGATTCTGATTTGAAAAAATTATTCCAATGGTATAATATCTTACACAAAAACGGATTATTAAACATCGACTTAGCTGCTGTAGAAGCTGCAATGGCTGCTCAACAAGCGCAAGAAGCTCCTGTTGCTGAAGTAGAAGCTACAGAAGAAGTTGCTGTGGAAGAAAAACCAAAAAAGAAAGCTCCTGCTAAAAAGGCTGCTGACAAAAAAGACGCTGAAGAAAAACCAGCTAAAAAAACTGCTGCTAAAAAAACAACAGCAAAAAAAGATAAAGACGCTGAATAATTAGAGATGAATACACGTAAAGATCAATTACAGGCTTTCGAAAGATTGTTGGATATAATGGATGAATTACGTGAAAAATGTCCGTGGGATCGTAAACAAACAATGGAAACGTTGCGTACGTTGTCTATCGAAGAAATTTATGAACTTTCGGATGCTATCATCGAAAAAGATTCGCATGAAATAAAAAAAGAACTAGGTGATGTTTTTCTTCACCTAGTTTTTTATTCTAAAATCGCATCAGAACAAAACAACTTCGATATTGCTGATGTTTTAAATGGTATTTGTGACAAATTAATTCATCGTCATCCGCATATTTACGGCGATGTAGAAGCAAATACAGAAGAAAAGGTGCTTCAAAATTGGGAACAAATCAAGCTAAAAGAAGGTAACAAATCTGTACTTTCTGGCGTTCCTACTTCTCTCCCAGCGATGGTAAAAGCATATCGAATTCAAGACAAAGTAAAAGGTGTTGGATTTGAATTTGAAAATTCTGATCAAGTTTTTGATAAAATTATCGAAGAAATTAATGAATTCAAAGAAGAACAAAATCCTACTGATAAAGAGATGGAATTTGGTGATATTTTGTTTTCTTTGATTAATTATGGACGATTTAATGGTATCAATTCTGAAGATGCTTTAGAAAGATCGAACAAAAAATTTATCACACGTTTTCAGAAATTAGAAGAAATCGCGAAAGAAAATGGTCAAAACATAGCTGATTTAAACATTTCCGAATTAGACAATTTATGGAATTTAGCGAAAATTCGCTAGTGTAAACTTGACACTATAAATTTTATTCAAATTCACGAAAACGTTGTAATCAGACGTTTTAACACTATTATAAATAACTTTTATCGACACCAATAAAACAAAGTATTACAAATTATTGTGCACGCACAGAAAACCGACATATATTTGCAATGGTTATAGCGGGCAATAGCTTGTAATAATGGAAGGAAGTTTGTTTACTAAGTAAACAGTTTTCTCATTTTTTTGTGGTTTTGATGAAAAGGTGACTTAAAGTCGCCTTTTTATTTTTTATCAACTTCTATTTAAAATCACGATTCATAAGAATCCTTTTTTATCTGAATAATTTGTAAATTTGTGAAATGCAGTTTCAATTAAATTCTGAATTCAAGCCAACCGGTGATCAGCCAAAAGCTATTGAAGAATTATCAAATGGTATTCTAAATAATGATCGTTATCAAACACTTTTGGGTGTTACAGGTTCTGGTAAAACATTTACAATCGCGAACGTTGTGCAAGATGTGCAACGTCCAACTTTGGTTTTGGCGCATAACAAAACGTTGGCGGCGCAGCTGTATATGGAATTCAAAGAATTTTTCCCGAATAATGCAGTCGAGTATTTCGTTTCTTACTACGATTATTATCAACCAGAAGCCTATATTCCTTCGTCAGGAACGTATATTGAGAAAGATTTATCAATTAATGAGGAAATTGAAAAACTTCGTTTAAGTACAACTTCTTCCCTTCTTTCTGGTCGTCGCGATATTTTGGTTGTGGCTTCTGTTTCGTGTTTATATGGTATTGGAAATCCAACAGAATTTCATAAAAATGTAATTCAGATAGAAACGGGGCAAATTATTTCGAGAACAGCTTTTTTGCATAAATTAGTTCAAGCTTTATATTCGAGAACAGAAGGTGTTTTTCAACGCGGAAATTTTAGAATCAAAGGTGATACATTAGATATTTTTCCTGCTTATGCGGATGATGGAATCAGAATTAATTTCTTTGGTGATGAAATCGAAGAAATCTCTGTTTTCAATGTTGAAACAGGTAAAACTTCAACTAAATTAGATAAAATTAATATTTACCCAGCCAATCTTTTTGTGACTTCTAAAGACACTTTGAATGGCGCAATTGCTGATATTCAGATCGATTTGGGTAAGCAAGTTGAATATTATCATGAAATCGGAAAACATCTCGAAGCAAAACGTCTGCAAGAACGTACTGAATTCGATTTGGAAATGATCAAAGAATTGGGATATTGTTCTGGAATCGAGAATTATTCGAGATATTTAGACGGTCGCGAACCAGGAACTCGTCCATTCTGTTTGTTAGATTATTTCCCAGAAGATTATTTGATGGTGATTGATGAGTCGCATGTTACAGTTTCTCAAGTTCATGCAATGTATGGTGGAGACCGCTCTCGTAAAGAGAATTTAGTAGAATATGGTTTCCGACTTCCTGCTGCAATGGACAATCGTCCGTTAAAATTCGAAGAATTTGAAGCTTTACAAAATCAAGTGATTTATGTTTCGGCAACGCCTGCAAATTACGAATTAGAAAAATCGGAAGGAATTGTTGTAGAGCAAGTCATCCGTCCAACTGGATTATTAGATCCAATTATTGAAATTCGTCCAACACAAAATCAAGTCGATGATTTGATGGAAGAAATCAATAAACGCGTGGAATTAGACGAACGTGTTTTGGTCACAACTTTAACGAAACGAATGGCGGAAGAATTAACGAAATATTTGACAAAATATGGTGTTCGTTGTCGTTACATTCACTCCGATGTGGATACGTTAGAACGTGTTCAGATTATGGCCGATTTACGTGCGGGATTATTTGATGTTTTAGTTGGTGTTAATCTTTTGAGAGAAGGTTTAGATTTACCCGAAGTTTCTCTGGTTGCAATTTTGGATGCTGATAAAGAAGGTTTCTTAAGAAGTCATCGTTCCTTAACGCAAACGGTTGGTCGTGCAGCGCGTAATGTGAATGGTTTGGCAATTATGTATGCAGATAGAATTACGGATAGTATGCAATTAACAATTGATGAAACGAATCGTCGTCGTGAAATTCAGATGCAATACAACAAAGATCACAATAAAGTTCCGCAAGCTTTAAATAAAAAAATCACGAAACTAAGTTTAGCTGCAGCAGATTTTGAAGAAAATCCTTACGAACAAAAACATTTGATACAACAAGCAGCGGAGATTAACGAAAATTATTCGACAGAAGATAAAGAGAAATTGGTACAGAAATTGCAGAAAGAAATGGAAAAAGCTGCAAAAAATTTAGATTTTATAAAAGCAGCCGAATTAAGAGATCAAATTCAACTTTTAACTCAAGATTAATACGTTTTTTTCAACATTTCAATGAAAATTTTTAAGAATACATTTTTTTTAACTCTATCGTTTTTTACCATTTTATCATCTTGTAATACACAGATTTTAAAATCATCTTCAAATAATGAATTACTTGAAAATGAAGAAAGCAGTTTAATTCATACACGTGAATTAAAGATTTTCAAGAGATTTGATACTCCTGAAAAATTTAGTAGAAATCAAAATTATATGGGTTTTGAAAAATGGTTAAATAATTTATCCTTAAAAAATAACAATACGCCTGTTTATACATTTGATGGACAAAAAAAATCTAATCCCAATATTTATGTTGGAGTTTTAGATTTGGAACAACCCAAAAAAAATGTTCAGTTTAATTCAAATGCAATCATGAGCTTGCGTTTAGAATATTTTTACCGTGAAAAAAAATACAATGAAATAGATAAATTAGCGAAAGTTTTAACGAATCCAATTTCGTATACAACATTTGTAAAAGGAGATTATTCCTATCCAAAATTCATGGATTATTTGACGCATTATTTAGAAAATAGCAATTCTCAAACAATTGCTCAACTTCTAAAACCTATTTCAATCAAAGAAATTCAAATTGGTGATGTCTTTTTTCAGAAAGAAACAATAAAAAATCATGCGGCAATTGTGATGGATCTTGCTCAAGATAAAAATGGAAATAAAATATTCATTTTAGCTCAAAGTTATTATCCAAGTCAAGACATTCATATTCTTTCTAATCCAAGCAACGATTTAATCTCACCATGGTATATTGCAAAAGAAGGCACACTTCTTACACCCGAATGGAGATTTTTATCTTCGGACTTGATGCGTTTTAAATAGCATTTTACTTTTTCAATCCTTACATTTTACTTAAATTTGTTGTTCAAAACCTCAAAGTAAACAACAATACAGTAAATAATCGATAATGCAAAGAGTATATTTAGACAATGCAGCAACCACAGCAATTCGTCCAGAAGTAGTTGACGAAATGGCAAATGTGATGAGAAATGTTTTCGGAAATCCATCTTCTACCCACGTTTTTGGTAGAGAAGCCAAGGCGCTTATAGAAATGGCTCGAAAGAACATTGCGCAGCGTTTGAATGTTTCTCCTGCCGAAATTTATTTTACTTCTTGCGGAACAGAATCTAACAATACGATTATACGTTCTTGTGTAAACGATTTAGATGTTACGCGTATCATTACTTCGGATATGGAGCACAAATGTGTACAAGAAAGTATCAAAGATTTAGAATATCGTGGAAAAGTTGAAGTAATCCGTATCAATATTCAGAAAAATGGAGACATTGATTATGCTCAATTAGAGGAATTGGTTAAAGATCAATCTAAAAAAACATTGGTTTCTTTGATGCATGCCAACAACGAAATTGGAAATTTAACAGATGTTAAACGTATTTCGCAATTGTGTCAAGAAAATAATACATTGTTCCACACAGATACGGTGCAAACAGTTGGTCATTACGATTTAGATTTCCAAGATTTGGGAATGGATTTCGCTTCTTGCTCAGCGCACAAAATTCATGGACCAAAAGGTGCTGGATTTTTATATGCAAAAAAAGCTTCTCATCTTAAAGCTTTGATTGCTGGTGGAGGACAAGAAAGAGGAATGCGTTCTGGTACTGAAAATGTATACGGAATTGTTGGACTTTCGAAAGCTTTTGATTTAGCGATTGATGAGTTAGAAGCTCATGTAAATCACATCAAAGAAATCAAACAATATACAATCGATCAATTAAAATCAGCTATCCCAGGCGTTTCTTTCAATGGATTATCAGATGATTTAGACAAAAGTTTGTATGCATTATTAAGCATCAAATTACCATTTCATGATGCATTAATCGGATTCGAATTAGAACTAGCTGGTATCGCTGTTTCTCAAGGAAGCGCGTGCAGTTCTGGTGCAGCAAAAGTTTCATTAGTTATGCAAACATTGTACACAGAAGAAGAAATTGATCAAATGACGCCTTTACGCGTATCTTTTTCATACGAAACAACAAAAGAAGATATTGATATCTTAATTGGAACATTGAAAAAAATCGCTGAAAAACATCAATTACAAAACGCTTAATGACTGATTTCAATCAACTTGATATTCTGATTTTAATTGCGTTAGCTTTTGGTTTTATCAACGGATTTTTCAAAGGTTTTATTTCGCAATTAATTGGTTTAGTCGGTTTTTTTGTAGCAATTTGGTTAAGTTTCAAATTTTATCAAATCATCGAAGTTTATGTCGATTCATACAATATTGTTGCAGATAGCTTAACTTCTTTGGTTGCGCTAGTTATTACATTTGCAATTGCTTTTTTTACAATAAAATTAGCGTCAAGTTTAACACAAAAAACAGTAGAAGCAGTTGGTTTAGGAATCGTCAATCGATTTGGTGGAGCGGCTTTAGGATTAATAATCTCTTTACTTTTAACGTCAAGTATTTTGTATTATATCGATCCAATTTTAGAATTAGGATTTAAAGAAACAAAAGACGAAAGCCAGATTTTACCAATTTTGAACGAAAGTTCTCAAGTAATCAAAAATTCTATCTTCGAAACAAAAGATAATTTAAGGACAGAATCTCAAGATTCTATTCATTTATAATCATACAAAGGCAGCTTTTTCGAGCTGTCTTTTTTCTTAACATTAATTTATCTAGTTCATTTTATAAAAGGCACAAAAATTGTCTAATGAGATAAAAACAATTAATTTAAGATGAAAAAAATTATTACTTTATCTGCAGCTTTTGCATTAGGAACTATTGCTTTTGCTCAGAATTCTGCCTACCAAGATATCAACCAATATCCTAAAGCAACAAAAACAAACGAGCAACATATTATCAATTTACCAGCCATTGTTGGAAATGATTCACAAAACAAAAAAGTCGAAATATATGTCGGAAAATACATGGATACTGATGGTTGTAATCAATATAATTTGAATGGAAAATTAGATAAAAAAACTGTAAAAAGTTATTTAGATTATTATAATTTCACGACAAATGGAAATGTTGCTTCAACAAATATGGGTTGTTTAAATGCTAAACCTGAAAATAAATTTGTTAGCTCTCAACCATTATTGTTAGATTATAATAGCAATTTACCAATTGTTATTTATACGCCAAAAGGTTATTTGGTTCAGTACAAAATTTTCACTGCTGACAATACAACCTATCAAGCACAAACAGTTAATAATTTTTAATTAAAACAATATTTCAAAAAACGATTCCTAGTAGTCGTTTTTTTATGATTTTATTTTTAATAACGACGTATTGTGTCGTATAAAATCGTTCCTTTGTTTAAATTTTAAGATTATGAACAGCGCAATCATACTTTCATCCATCCTTTTTTTTATCATTGGATCCGTTATCAGTTTTTTATATTCAAAATCGAAAGCAAATTCTGCAATCATTGGAAATGAAATTAAATACCAAGAACTTCAAAAACAATATGATTCGTTAAAAAATGAGTTTATCGAAATAAAAGATGATGCAAATTTCAATTTGGATCAATGGCAAAAAGAGCGGGAAAAAAATACAGAATTAACGGTTCGTCATCAAGAAGCAATAAAAGCTGTAGAAGAGCAAAAATCGTTTATGCTCGAAACTAATGAACGATTAAAAGAGCAATTTGAAGCACTTTCTGCTCAAGTTTTGAAAAATAATAACGAACAATTTCTTGATTTAGCGAAAACAACATTGGATAAACATTTTTCTAATTCTCAAAATGATTTAGAAAAACGTCAACAAGCAATTGATTCGTTAATCAAACCATTGAATGAAAGCTTGAATAAATTTGACGGAAAAATATCCGAAATAGAAAAAGCGCGAGAAGGCGCATATTCAGAAATTAAAGTTTTCTTAGATTCGATGCGTGGCACAACTGATAAATTACAAAAAGAAACCAATACATTAGTTTCTGCACTTAAAACTTCGCACACGAGAGGAAAATACGGAGAAATTGGTTTGCGTCGTGTGGTTGAATTTGCTGGAATGTCGTCTTTTTGTGATTTTGAAGAACAAACTTCTGTTCAGTCCGAAAATGGTTTGCTTCGCCCAGATTTAATCGTTAATCTTCCTGGAAATAGAAAAGTTATTGTCGATTCTAAAGTTCCGTTAAATCAATATATGCTTGCATTTGAAACGGAAGATGAGAATTTAAGAAAACATCATCTACAAATGCACTCAAAAGCTGTCCGCGAACATTTAAAAAATTTGAGCTCTAAGGCTTATTGGAATCAATACACAGAAGCGCCTGATTATGTGGTGATGTATTTACAAATTGAAAGTTCTTTTGGTGCTGCGTTAGAATTGGAGCGAACTTTGATAGAAGATGCACTAAACAATAGAATAATTATTGCAACACCAACTACTTTGATTACAATGCTTCGCACAATTGCGTTTAGCTGGCAACAATTAAATGTTGCGGAAAATATATATCAAATGCGAGATGCAGGGATAGAATTATACAATCGTGTGAATGTTTTGATACAACATTTGGCAACTGTTGGTCATAATCTTAACCAAGCAACCCAAAGTTACAATAAAGCTATAGGTTCGCTAGAAAATCGTTTTATTCCGCAGGTTAAAAAGCTAAAAGAAATCGGTGGAACTTTGATGGAAAAAGAAATTTCGGAAACTAAGCCAATTGATACAATGATTCGTTCAATAAATAACTTGGATATTCAATAATCATTCTATATTTGTACAACTTTTAGAGAGAATGAAAACAAGCCTATTTACCTTGATTTTACTATATTCTCCTGCTATTTTTGCGCAGGTGAATTTTGAAGAAAAATCTGTACAGGTAAAACCAAATTTAGAATTAAATAAAGTATATAACTACTCATTTACAGATCGTAACTTTTCGATTTCTGTAAATGACACGGTTTCTAAAGTCATCAACCAATCAAATAAATCGATGGAATTGGTTGACAAGAATGATTTTGCCAATAAGTATACATTTGTAAATGGTAAAAATCAATCTAATGATCCTGATGAATTTTACCGCGATTTTATCAATAATTCTGAAGGAATAGAATACGAATTCACAACAAATCCTTCTGGAGAATTTTTAGAATTATTAAATGTTCCTCAGATTGAAGAAAAATTGCTTAAAATAACAGATAAACTTGGCAAACAGCGCAAAAAATCTGATGATTATAAGGCAAATATTGCGTACATCGAGGAAATGGTCAAGTCAAAAACGTATGTTCCGTATGTTTTTGAACAAGAAGTTCATGTTTTCAATTATTTTAATGGACAATATTTTCGTTTAGGTGAAACATATGAAGGAAAATCGGTACAAGAAAATATTTTTGGTTTTCCAATTTCTTCTACAACAAACACTTATCTAAAAGACATCAACAAAGAAAAAGGTACGTATACAATTGCTTCTGACCAAAATTTGAGCAAAGATGATTTTGAAAAATTATGGGAAGAAATGGCGTATTATATGTTGAATGATGCTAAACTGAATTTGTCACAAGAACAGGTAAAAAAAGAAATCAAAAAATATTCAGAAACAGTTGAATTAAAAGTAAAATATGAAAATACATACGATTTGAATTCAATTTTAATCAAATCTGAATATTTATTTAGCTTAAACATCGGTTCTAAGAAAACAGTTAATCAATTAAGTATAAAACTTTTAAATGACTAAGTTTTATTTTTTAACGAATTTCAAACTTCATTTTAGATAATTTGCTCTATTTTTGAATTAGTTTGATTGCTTATAAATGAAAATTAACTTTACATATTATCTGTTTTTTCTATTTTTTTCGATAAAAATATTCGCTCAAGATCCTATTCAAGATACAATTTCACCGGTTGTTAAAAATGATACTATTTTTAATGCTCCACAGGAAACGATTATTTTCCCGAAAACATATTGGAATATTGGAAACGAGAAACGATATAATGTAACAACAAGTGAAGTGAAATTGGAAGATGACACGATTTCGCATCAAGAACAATATACTTATAACGTTATTATTCAGGTTGAAAATGTCTATCAAAATGAAACCATTGTAAAGTGGAATTTTAGAAATGTACAATTCAATTCAAAATCATTTTTAAATAATCCTTTTTCGTTAGTTAATAATGTTTCGATTTCCTTTAAAATAGACCAAGACGGACGGTTTTTGGGTTATACAGATTTAGATAAAACGATTAAACAATTGGTTTTATCATCAGAAGATTTAGAGAATAAATATTTGGATAATCCTACTGCGATTGCGTTAATAAAAAAGAATCTTCAACAGTATTCTACAGAAGAAAATATTGTTAAATTATTTGACAAAGACATTCGTCAATTTCATCATTTTTACGGAAAAAGTAATTTTACTTTAGAAAGTGCACCGTTTGTTTATCAGTCGTACATGGACAATTTATTCAGCACTTCTCCTACTCCAGCGACAACAGAATTGAAATTGAATGAGATTGGAGTTTCGCAAACCAATTACATTATGTCAAGTTTTCAGGAAGCCGATAAAGATTGGTTGGCCAATTCTTGGTACAGCTATTTGAAAGATTTGGCAACAAAATTAGGTTCTGAACAACCATCTGAAAAAAGATTGAAAGACGACATAAAATATTACGTTAAAACGACTTCGCGTATCAAAGATAACGGTTGGATTTCGTATAGTATCGAAACCAAAAAGGTGAAATTTCAAGATACGGATTACACGTTAGAGCGTCGTTTTGAGTTAGTAGACTAAAACTCGCATCAATACTGATAATTCTTACATTATTAAATCATAAAAACTTCGTGAATCAAGATTATTTTTCATAATTTTGCATTCATTTTATATAAATTATATTCACTATGCAATTGTCTGAACAAGAAATTATTCGTAGAGAAAAACTACAACAATTAAGAGACTTAGGCGTTGAGCCTTACCCTGCCGAAGAATTCGTGGTAACTTCTAATTCTAAAGAAATTAAGGAAAAGTACGAAGAAGGAAAGGTTGTCAAGCTTGCCGGACGATTGATGAGTGTTCGTGTAATGGGAAAAGCTTCTTTCGCTGAGTTACAAGATAGCGAAGGTCGTGTACAGGTTTATATCTCGAGAGATGATATTTCTTCTTCTGAAGAAGGAATTGAGTACAATACAATTTTCAAGAAATTGATGGATATCGGAGATTTTATTGGAATTGAAGGATATGAATTCAAAACTAAAGTGGGTGAAATTTCTGTTCACGTAACAAAATTAACGCTGTTATCAAAAACTTTACGTCCATTACCTATTGTAAAAACTGACGACGAAGGTCATGTATTTGACGCTTTTACAGATCCAGAATTGCGTTACCGTATGCGTTACGTAGACATGGTTGTAAACCCACACGTGAAAGAAATTTTCTTAAAACGTACACGTTTATTCAACGCAATGCGTAATTTCTTCAACGATCGTGGATACATGGAAGTAGAAACTCCTGTTTTACAATCTATTCCTGGAGGTGCAGCAGCTCGTCCGTTTATTACGCATCACAATGCATTAGACATTCCATTATATTTAAGAATCGCAAACGAATTATACTTAAAAAGATTAATCGTTGGTGGTTTTGATGGTGTATACGAATTTTCTAAAAACTTCCGTAACGAAGGAATGGATCGTACGCACAATCCAGAATTTACAGCAATGGAAATTTACGTTGCTTACAAAGATTACAACTGGATGATGGATTTCACAGAGCGATTATTAGAACATTGTGCAATCACTGTTAATGGAACTTCTGAAGCAACTTTTGGAGATCATAAAATTGATTTCAAAGCGCCTTACAAACGTGTAACAATGCGTCAATCAATTATTGATTTCACAGGATTTGATATCGATGGAAAATCTGAAGCAGAATTATTTGAGGCTGCTAAAGGAATGGGAATCGAGGTTGATGAGACGATGGGTAAAGGAAAATTAATCGATGAAATTTTTGGTGAAAAATGTGAAGGAAACTACATTCAACCAACTTTCATTACAGATTATCCAAAAGAAATGTCTCCATTGACTAAAAAACACCGTGATAATCCAGAATTAACTGAGCGTTTCGAATTAATGGTTTGTGGAAAAGAAATTGCTAACGCATATTCTGAGTTAAATGACCCGATCGATCAACGTGAGCGTTTTGAAGCACAAATGGCTTTAGCTGATAGAGGTGACGACGAAGCAATGTTTATCGATCAAGATTTCTTACGTGCTTTAGAGTATGGAATGCCTCCAACATCAGGTTTAGGAATCGGAATGGACCGTTTGATTATGTTCTTAACAAATAATCCATCTATCCAAGAAGTTTTATTCTTCCCTCAAATGCGTCCAGAAAAAGCTGCACCAGCTTACGAATTGACAGAAGAAGAAACTCAAATTATTAAAATTTTAAAAGCTAACGAAAACATTGATTTGAACGAATTAAAATCCAAAGCTGCTTTAAGCGGTAAAAAATGGGACAAATCAATGAAAAATTTAGCAAAATATAACTTGACTAAAGTAACTGTAAATGGTGATACCAAAACGGTTGCATATTTAGGAGAGTAAATTATTACCCTTTCATCTATATTTTAAAAGCTCAACTTCGGTTGGGCTTTTTTTGTATGTTTAATTCTTTTTAATTCATATATTTATGATAATGAATCTGGATTGGATACAACTAAAGTATCTATGAAAGCTACTACAATTGATATTTTAATAAAAATTAATAATGAAAAAGATATTTATATTTCTATCCTTTCTATTATTGGTACTTTCAGCAGTTTATATATTATATTTAGTTCGTAAGACTTTTAATAATTATGAATTTGAATCTTATAATGAACTTTATTATAAAGTTCCACCTGTAAAGAATGCACAATTTAAATCGCTAAAATCTTTTAATTCTGACTTGTTTTCAATTGTTGACGATAAAAACTTAAAGAATATTACAGTAAATTTCGATTCCAAATCAAATAAAGTAAGGCAAGTAAATTTAAATTACACATATAATCCTAAAACAATTGATGATAAAGTAAAATCAATAATAAGGATATATAGGAGAAATTATCGAAATTAATAAAAGAATGATGAAAAAAACTTCTTTTTTTTGGAGTCCTGAAGTATATAATTTAAAAAATACTAAACATGAAGAAATGTACTTTCCAGAGGACTTCTTTGTACATAAAACGGTTGTTAATTATAATATAAAAGGAAAGTTCATAGATTCAATAGTAAATCATAAAACCAAACTTTATGCTTTAAAAGGTATTGTTGAGTTAGATATTAACAATGATTATAAACCTGATTTATTAATTGAATCAAAAAACGAAAATTCATACATGGTTACTGGTTTTATTGAGATAGACAATAATCTATTTTTTCTATATTATTTAGATAACGATTCTATTAAAAAAGTAAGTGATTTATACAAGTTAATAAATTTCAAATAATTTTATAGTAAGTAATAAAAATTAATTTGGGCCTTCCCTTCGGTCGGGCTATGCGTTCCAATCTTTTGTAGAAGAAGATTAGAAGTTATTACAGAAAATCCAATTCCTACAAAAGGATTTCCACTACTATCCCTAACGCGGGTTGTAAGTAATAAGACGTAAGATTTAAGGCTTAGAGAATAAAAATCTAAGCAAAATATCCCCTTGAGAGGATTATAGGGGTGTTTTCGAGTTCTAAGTTAGTTGTAAAAAGGAAGCCTCTTATTAACTGACTAGAAGCTTGTTGTTTTATAAAACATAGTTTTGAGATGCGTTGAAGTAAAGCTTACATTTTACTTTGTACATTTTACAAAAAGTATAACGTATAAACATAAAAAAGCCTCAAGAAATA
>NZ_JAOCFS010000015.1:0-70209 GCF_029842105.1 Empedobacter sp. GD03797 | reverse complement strand
TTTTTTTCTATCCATTAACTGCTCTAAAAAAAGCGTCTAATTTCTTTTCGTCTAATTTTCCGTCAGTTCTTACACCACTGCAAATATCTACACCAAAAGGTTGAACAGCATCAATCGCTTCACGAACATTATCAGGATTAAGACCTCCAGCCAAAAATAGAGGAATATTAATTTCTTCTCTAATTTTTTTACTAATCGCCCAATTGTGTGTGCGTCCAGTTCCGCCCAATTCTTTTACTTGTAAATTTGGATTGCCACTATCCAGCAAAATTGCATCTACAAATTGAGATTTCTCTACCGCTTCCGTTACCGAATTTTCATCAATCACATGAATCACTTGTACCAACTTTACCCAAGGTAATTCGTTTCTCAAAATTTGATATTCTTCGTTTTTCAGTTCATCAACCAACTGAATTGTATTGGTATAAACTTTTTTATAATGTTGAATAATTGCTTCTGCAGTTGTTTCACTTGTTAATAAAAACGAAGCCAATGTTGGTGGAATAGTTTTAGTAATATCTTTGATTAAATCATCACCAATTACTCCAGGTCCGCTTGGCATATTACCCACCAAACCTAATCCATTCGCTCCATATTTTATTGCTTGTTGCGCTTCTTCTTTACTACTAATACAACAAATTTTAACTCTTGTTTTCATCATTTGTTTTGATTTTAATATTATAAATATATAAAAAAACACCTCAATTTCTTGAAGTGTTTGTATGATCTAAGATTTAGAATTGATTTTAGAAATCTTCTTCCGAACCTTTTAATTTTTCTGCATTTTCTGCCATTTTCAATGCATCAATCATTTCTTGAATATCTCCATTCATAAAGTTATCCAAATTATAAATTGATTTATTGATACGGTGATCTGTTACACGTCCTTGCGGATAGTTGTATGTACGAATTTTAGCCGAACGGTCACCAGTAGAAACTAACGATTTACGCTGAGCAGAACGTTCTGAATGTTTTTTCTCAAACTCAATTTCATACAATTTTGTACGTAATAATTGTAAGGCTTTTTCACGGTTCTTGTGTTGAGAACGCGCTTCTTGACAAACAATTACAATTCCAGAAGGTTTGTGCGTTAATTGAACTTTTGTTTCAACTTTATTTACATTTTGCCCTCCCGCACCAGACGAACGTGCTGTTTGATACTCCAAATCTGCTGGATTAATCACTACATCCACCTCCTCTGCTTCTGGTAAAACCGCAACTGTAATCGCCGATGTATGCACACGCCCTTGCGATTCTGTTTCAGGAACACGTTGTACACGGTGAACACCCGATTCGTATTTCATTGTTCCGTACACTGCATTTCCTTCTACTTGCATCACCAACTCTTTGTATCCTTTTCCAGATGCTTCAGAAGTATTTAAGACTTCGTGTTTCCATCCTTTTTCTTTGAAATACATCGAATACATGCGGTAAATGTCTTCTACGAAAATCGCTGCTTCATCTCCTCCTGTACCAGAACGTAACTCGACAATGATGTTTTTCTCATCTTCTGGATCTTTTGGAATCAACATCATTTTGATTTCTTCCTCTAAAGGTGGAATCGCATTGATTGCTTCGTCTTTTTCTATTTTAGCTAACTCAACCATTTCTGCATCAGAACCATCTTGAATAATTTCGTCTGCTTCCTCAATTACATTGATTAAGTTTTCGTATTGTTTTTGCATTTCAACAAAGTCTTTCAAATCAGAATATTCTTTGTTTAATTTCGCATAACGAGTTTGATCTGTTACGATATCTGGTTGGATGATTAAATCTGCCACCTCATCGAAACGTTGTTTGATTGCTCTTAATTTATCTAATAGACCTAAATCTGCCATATACTTTTATTGGATTGCAAAGATACAATAACTCAAGGGATTCAGAAAATTTGAATAAAAAAAACCGATGATTTCTCATCGGTTTTGTGATTTATTAGTTGTTATATAATTATTTTTTAATAATCTTTTTTACAACTTTAGTTGTTCCATCGTTAATTTTTAAAACATATACTCCTTTTGGTAAAGAAGAAATGTTGTAAGAATCTGCATAATCAAATGATTGTACTTTTTTACCAACCATATCATATAATTCAATTGTAACGTTCGCTTTATTTAAAGTTGTACCTAAATCAATTTTAAAAGAATCTTCAACTGGATTAGGATAAACGTTAGTAACTTGTTTTGTATTAATGTCAGAAGTAGCTAATGATGAATTACCTGAAACACTAAAATCATCAAGAATAAATCCAAATTGATCATTTGAAACACATTGAATAGCTACATAAATTTCTTTCCCATTGTAAGCTGATAAATCATATGAATATTCCGCATATTCAATATCATAATCAATTACTTCACTTTTTAATTTAGTAAAACTTGTTGTATTTGTATCAGTAGTCGAAATTAATACATTAAATTCTTCCATTCCATATTCTTCATCTCCTGCTTTTGCATAAAACTTAAGAACGTTATCAGAAACAGCTAATTTAATTTTAGGAGAGATTAGCCAATCATTATTTTTAGGTTTTGTAGCGGCAAAACTAACCATAGCTTTTTCTCCCGTTCTAGCAGTCCAATCACTTCCTGCTGAAGGAGTTATAACCGGAGTAGTTTTAGTTGAATTAAACACAATATAAGCCATTTGTTTTCCCGAATTAGCAAAAGTAATGCCATTGAAACCATATGTTGTTGACTTATCTCCATCAACTAACGACCAATCACCTATTTTACCTGTATTTACAGTAGAAGTTATACCTCCTACAGAAAAATCAGTATAAGTCTCAAAAGAATCTTCAAAAATAGTTGAAATTTGTGCATTTGCAGAAACTGCTGCAATCGTTAATAAAGAAAATAATTTTTTTTTCATAAGTAATTCATTTTAAATGTTAATATTCAATAAACTTAAAAAAAATATCTTTAAACAACAACATTATAGTGTTAAAAAGTATTTTTTATAATTATTCAAAATAATTACTTTATAAATTATTGGAATAAAAAAAACCGATGATTTCTCATCGGTTTTGTGATTTATTGTTAAAAATATTATCTCGTAAATAATAATTCTCTGTATTTTGTTAAAACCCAGAATTCGTTATCAACCATTAATTCTAACTTATCAGCGTGGTAACGAATTTCGTCATAATATGGTTTTACTTTTTCACAATAAGCATGTGCTCTTTCTTCTAAAGATTCAACCACATTTGCCTCTTTACGTGCATCCATCATTAAGTGCAATTTTGCGTTTAATTCGTTTACATGCATCGAAATTTTCTTCAAAATGATTAATTGTTCGCCTGCATATTCTTCATAATCATCTCCAAAAATATCTTTGAATCCTTTAATGTTTTTGATCAATATGTTTTGATATTTGAAAGCTGTCGGAATAATATGATTTCTCACAATATCACCTAAAACACGACCTTCAATCTGAATTTTTTTGATGTAATCTTCTAATTCGATTTCGTAACGCGCTTCAACTTCTGTGTTGTTCATTACATTAAGTTCAGAAAATAAATCCAACGATTTTTGAGAAACTTTTGCTTTTAAAGCAGATGGAGTTGTCTTGTGATTTGACAATCCTCTACGAGCCGCTTCTTCTTCCCATTCTTTGCTGTATCCGTCACCTTCGAATAATATATTCTTTGTTTCTTTAATATATTCACGTAAAACATTGAAAATTGCTTCGTCTTTTTTCAAACCTGTTTCAATCAACGCATCAACTTCTTTTTTGAAATCGATCAATTGTTTTGCTACAATTGCATTCAACGTTGTCATTGCATTTGCACAGTTTGCAGTCGATCCTACAGCGCGGAACTCGAATTTATTTCCTGTAAAAGCAAATGGAGAAGTTCTGTTTCTATCTGTATTGTCTAATAAAACATCTGGAATTTTACCTACAACGTTTAATTTTAAATCAGTTTTTTCTTCAGGAGATAATTTCCCTGTCGAAACACCTTCTAATTCTTCCAATACTTTTGTCAATTGTTGACCAATAAAGATCGAAATAATTGCTGGTGGCGCTTCATTCGCACCTAAACGATGGTCATTAGAAGCCGAAGCGATAGAAGCACGTAACAATTCCTCGTAAATTGAAACTGCTTTTATGGTATTAATAAAGAACGTTAAAAACTGTAAATTGCTGTTTGGCGTTTTTCCTGGTGCTAATAAATTTACTCCAGTATCTGTTGCTAACGACCAGTTGTTGTGTTTTCCAGATCCGTTAACTCCTTTGAAAGGCTTTTCGTGGAATAATACTTTAAAATGATGACGCTCACCAACTTTTTGCATCACATCCATTAATAATGAGTTGTGGTCAACTGCTAAATTCGTTTCCTCGAAAATTGGCGCTAACTCAAATTGATTTGGAGCTACTTCGTTGTGACGAGTTTTTACAGGAATTCCCAATAACATACATTCGTTCTCTAAATCGCGCATATAATTTAAAACACGCGTAGGAATCGAACCAAAATAATGATCTTCTAATTGCTGACCTTTTGCCGAAACATGTCCTAACAACGTTCTACCAGTTTGTAAAATATCTGGACGAGAAGCCGCTAAAGCATCATCAATCAAGAAATATTCTTGTTCCCAACCTAAAGTCGGTGTTACTTTCTTTACATTTTTATCGAAAAACTTCGCCACTTCTGTAGCTGCTTCATCAATTGATAAAAGTGCTCTTAATAAAGGTGCTTTGTTATCTAAAGCTTCTCCCGTGTACGAAACAAATACTGTCGGAATACATAAAGTCGTTCCGAAAATAAATGCTGGAGAAGTTGGGTCCCAAGCTGTATATCCACGCGCTTCGAATGTATTACGAATTCCTCCATTTGGAAATGAAGACGCGTCTGGCTCTTGTTGAACTAATAATGATCCACTGAATTTTTCTACAGGATCACTTCCGTCAAATGAAGTTTCGAAAAATGCATCATGTTTCTCTGCTGTTGTTCCCGTTAATGGCTGAAACCAGTGTGTATAGTGAGTTACACCTTTGCTCATCGCCCATTCTTTCATTCCTAAAGCAACAAAATCTGCCATTTTACGGTCGATTTTTGTACCATAATCCATTGCAGAACGAACGGCTTTATACGCTTCTGAAGTTAAATGTTGACGCATTGCTTTGTCATTGAAAACATTGCTTCCAAAAATTTCTGATTTTTTACCTATTTCAGGAACAGCTACCGGTTTACGATTGCTTGCGGCTTTTAAAGCTTCAAAACGAAATGATGTCATAAAAAAATAATTTGTGTTGTTTTATGGTACAAAAATAAATAAAAATTAAACGCAAAATAAAATCACCCCTATTTTTTTAGGGGTTAAATTAAAATTTAACTATAAATAAATTCAACACCCCTTTATTTTGGTTCAATAACTTTAAAAATCAATCTAAAATTAATTTTTATTTAACATTCGAATAAACTTTTTTAAACGAAAAAAGCAGTTTCAATTGCTTGAAACTGCTTTTAGACACTCATAATATAAAAAGTTTTTGGTCTATCTGAAACGGTCTACTGATTTTACAAGATCATCATCCTTCTTAATCAAACGATTGGCAATTGACAGAAGCGCAATCGAAGCTAAAGGAACTAATGCCCAAATACCTTTCTCAGAATTTCCTTCTCCAGGTAATGTTAATAGACAATATACAAAAGAACCAATTAATAAAACATTCAAAATAATGTTTAACCATCCTAAGCTAATTTGAAGCTTACGTTTTTTGAAAAACATAATGGTTAAAAATGAAATTAAAGCTGATGAGAAAAAGGCTAACGAAAAAATGTAATCTCCTTTCTCCGGATTTTGTAACCAATTTAATGGAATATCAAACAGCTTATCAAAATTCATGGCGAATATACTCGAAATTATTCCACTTAAGAATAAATATATACTTTGCTTTCTTTGAATCATTTCTTAAATTTCGAATACAAATGTAAAAAAACTTTTTGAGTTTTTATAATTATTCGTACTATTGCATTAATAAATCTCAAATTTATACGCTTTATAACAATTCTATTGTTATGATTCCCAATTACTTTATTGAATAAAAAAATATAAACACATTAATACCTTCATTATAGGATTATGTTTGATATCGAAGAATTAAAATCATTCAAATTACCAGATTTACAACAAGTTGCAGAGCAACTGAAAATCGATGGGTATAAGAAATTAAAAAAAGGCGAATTGTTAGACGCTGTTTTAGGTTTTATCAACAGTCAACCAAAGGTTGAGGAAAAAGTTGAAGCTAAAGCAGATGCAAAACCTTCCAAAAAAGATAAAGCTGAAAATCTACCTACAGAAGAAAAGAAACCGAAACGCAAACGAGTTCAGAATTCGGAAGGAGAAGTTCAACAAAAAGAGGCTGTTGCAGAAGAATTAAAAACTGAAAAAGTTGAAAATTCGTCTCCCGAAACAGAAAAAAAAGAAGAAAATAATCCTCGTGTTAATAAATTTCAGGAACGTGCGAACAAAAGCCAAGATCTGAAAAAGAATAACCAAAATAATCAGAATCAGAAGAAAAATAATCAATCTGATAATCGTAATCAAAACGATCAATCTCAACAAAATAATCACCACAACAATCAAAATCAAAAAAATAAATATCGCGCTGCGAATTATGAATTTGATGGAATTATTGAAACAGAAGGTGTTTTAGAGATTTTACCAGATAATAATTATGGTTTTTTACGTTCATCAGATTTTAATTATTTGTCTTCACCTGATGATGTGTATGTTTCGCAATCTCAAATTAGATTATTTGGATTAAAAACGGGAGATACAATTACAGGAGAAGTTCGTCCTCCAAAAGAAGGTGAAAAATATTTTCCTTTAATCAAAATTAAAGAAATCAACGGTCGTACGCCAGATTATGTACGTGATCGTATCGCTTTTGAGCATTTAACTCCACTTTTCCCTAACGAAAAATTCAATTTAAGTAATTCTAAATCTTTATCAAATCGCGTGATTGACTTATTTACACCAATCGGTAAAGGTCAACGTGGAATGATTGTAGCGCCACCAAAAACGGGTAAAACAACATTATTGAAAGATATTGCGAATGGAATTGCACAAAATCATCCAGAAGTTTATTTGATAGTTTTATTAATCGATGAACGTCCAGAAGAGGTAACAGATATGAAGCGCTCAGTAAACGGAGAAGTTATTGCGTCGACGTTTGATGAGGAAGCAAATCGCCATGTAAAAGTTGCGAATATCGTTTTAGAGAAAGCAAAACGTATGGTAGAATGTGGACATGATGTTGTGATTCTTTTAGATTCTATTACACGTTTGGCACGTGCTTACAATACTGTTTCTCCAGCTTCTGGTAAAGTATTGTCGGGTGGTGTTGATGCAAATGCGTTACACAAACCAAAACGTTTCTTTGGAGCGGCTCGTAACATCGAAAATGGAGGTTCTTTAACAATTATTGCAACTGCTTTGATTGATACAGGTTCTAAGATGGATGAAGTTATTTTCGAGGAATTTAAAGGAACAGGAAACATGGAGTTACAATTGGATCGTAAGATTTCGAATAAACGTATTTTCCCTGCGATTGATTTGGTAAGTTCTTCTACGCGTAAAGATGATTTGTTATTAGACGACAAAACACAACAATTGATGTGGGTTCTTCGCAACCATTTATCGGATATGAATCCTGTAGAAGCGATGGAATTCTTACATGATCGTATCAAACACACGCGCTCTAACGAAGAATTTTTAATCTCAATGAATAAGTAATTTATTACAACTTATAATTTCAAAAACCATCTAAAGTTATTTAGGTGGTTTTTTATTCATTTTTTTCGATTAATATTTTACTAAGTTTTTCAAAATCTCCATCTTGCCCAAAATCTTCTACATTTTTAATAGTACCACGAATAATACTTTGCCTACATTCAAAACATATCTTAGCAATACCTGATATATTTCCTTTATTTTTAAAAATTAAAATATCTCTAAACCAAGGTATACATCCCATAGAATATGAATCAACAACTTTCTTTTCACTAAAAATAGAATTGATTTCATTGTAATATTTTGGTTCTATAGTTTTTTTTAAATATCCTATTTGCAACAACTTTTCTTGAAAATTTTTATCAGATATACCATTAGGTTTATATCCATGAATAATATTGAATTCAAAATTTTCTATTTTTAAAGAATCCTTATCTTCAATTACTTTTATATTTTTAGATAGTTCGATATAGTTAGAATCTAATCTATAATATTCTATATTATCAAATTCAAAATAATTCTTATGATTATTTGATGTACATCCAAAATTAAAAATAAGTACTAATAAGATTAAAATACTTTTATTCATATTAAAAATTTTAAATTTAACAATAAATATAAAAATAATATAAAACAAAAAAAGCCCAAGAAAATAAATTCTTGAGCTTTGTTGTACCTCAGGCGGGACTTGAACCCGCACGTCCTAATGGACACAGGATTTTAAGTCCTGCGTGTCTACCAATTCCACCACCAAGGCATCCACTTCTAGTAAAGAAGTTGAGCGGGAAACGAGACTCGAACTCGCAACATTCAGCTTGGAAGGCTGACGCTCTACCAATTGAGCTATTCCCGCGATTGTGAGTGCAAATATAGAACAGCTTTTTGAATTACAAAACTTTTAGGAAACATTTTTTTCATAATTATTTTACATCAAAAGCTAAGTTTCTCATCATAATATTTTTAAGCACTAAAATAATTTTACTTTTCTTGGATTAAATTATTTTGAACATGAAAAATTTATCTTAAGTAATTGCATTTTTCCAGATTTCAAACAGTCGTTCATAAGAAAATTGAGCATTTGCAGGACTTGTACTTGGCAAAGAAATATACTCAATGGATGTTTTTTTATCAAAATATTTCCAAAATAATTGTTCCGCTTTCTTTCCATTGAAAATTATTTTCTCAATTGTAGGATGTTCAGTCAACAATTCATCAATCTGATTTGGCGAAACATTTTTCATATCCACATCCATGCTTCCTTTTCGTTCAGCAGAATGTGCAACATCCCAAAGCGCTAACTTATTTTGTAAGATAAGTTGTTTTCTTATTTCATAATCTTCTGAAAATTCTGTCTCAAAAATCTCAAACATCATTTTCCAAAATCGATTACGTGGATGCCCATAATATTGATTAACTTCTAACGATAAATCACCAGGTAAAGAGCCAAGAATTAATGTTTTTGGTTGTTCTGATATAATTGCAGCAAAAGATTGTTTATGCATTTTGTCTTATTCTAAAAATATAATGTACAAAAAAAGTGTTACGAAATCGTAACACTTTAATTTTTTTATTTTGAATAAAATCTTAGAAAATCAGTTCAGAAACCTCCTCCCACTCTAACATTTTTTTATCTAAATCATTTTTCAAATTCGAGTATTTATCTAATTCTTGTTGCGTTTGCGAACCTGAATGCAATTTATTTTCTAAATCTGCAATCTTCGTTTCTAAATCAGAAATCTCCGTTTCGATTCTTGACAATCTATTTTTAAGGCGTTTTTGCTCTTTTTCTTCCTCAAAAGATAAAACTCGTTTCGCTTGTTCTATTTTAACCTCAATCGGCTTCTCTTCTTTTGGTGCAGCCAAACTATTTCCTTTCTCCACTTCACGGAAACTTCCCGCTTTAATTTGTGCTAAATAATCATCAATTCCAGAAAGATATTCTTTCACTTGACCATTACGAAAATCGAAAACTTTATCCACTAAACCTTCTAAAAATTCACGGTCGTGAGAAACCAAAATTAATGTTCCTGAATATTTTTGTAACGCTTTTTTCAACAATTCTTTTGATACAATATCCAAGTGATTTGTCGGCTCATCCATGATTAATACATTGAATGGACGCAACAACAATTTACACAACGCCAAACGATTTCGCTCACCTCCCGAAAGAACCGAAACTTTTTTCTCTACCGCATCGCCACCAAACATAAATGCTCCTAAATAATCGCGAACATGTTTACGTGTTTCTTCTGTTGCAGAATTTTCAGCTTCTTCTAAAACCGTTAATTTATCATTCAAAACATGTGCTTGATTTTGGGCAAAATATCCGATTTCTACATTATGTCCATGTTTTATTTTACCTGAATGTTCTTGTTCGTTGATAATCGCACGCGATAAAGTCGTTTTTCCTTGACCATTTTGACCAACAAAGGCTACTTTCTCTCCACGATTTACATAAAAAGAAACATGATCAAAAACTTGATGATCACCAAAAGCAACTCCAACGTCATCTAACTCGAAAATAATTTTACCTGGCTGAACAGCGTCCACAAAACGGATATTCATTTTTGTAACATCATCATTTTCAATTTCGATGCGTTCTATTTTATCTAATTTTTTGATTAATGATTGCGCCATCGAAGCTTTGTTCGCTTTTGCACGGAATTTAGAAATCAAATCTTCCGTGTGCTTAATCATTTGCTCTTGATTTTTCTGCGCTTGCTCTAATTTCTCACGACGATCTTCACGCAGTTCTAAATAACGCGTATAATTCGCCTTAAAATCTGAGATGTGACGATTTGCAATTTCGATGGTACGATTGGTTACATTATCCAAAAATTGACGGTCGTGCGAAACCAATACAACAGCACCAGGATAATCTTTCAAGAAATCTTCTAACCAAACAATCGAATCGATATCCAAGTGATTGGTAGGCTCATCTAAAAGCATTACATCATGTTTTTGCAATAATAGTTTTGCTAATTCAATTCGCATTCTCCAACCTCCAGAAAATTCTTCTGTTGGACGATGAAAATCTGAATTTTTGAATCCTAAACCAATTAAAATTTGCTCGATTTCAGCATCTTTTGTGTAACCTCCTAAAAGTCCGAAACGTTCTGTTAAATGCGAAATATCTTCAATTAATTTTCCGTATTCATCTGATTCGTAATCTGTTCTTTCGGCTAATTCTTTGTTTACAAAATCAATTCGTTCTTGAATTTCAACCAATTGCTCAAAAGCAGAATCCGCTTCTTGCCAAACCGTTCTTCCTTGTACAAAATCAATATCTTGCGATAAATATCCGATTGTAACGTCGCCTTCGTAAACAACTTCTCCTTCTGAAGATTGCTGACTTTTGGCTAAAATTTTAAGCAAAGTAGATTTTCCTGCTCCATTTTTCCCTACCAAACCAACACGGTTTCCTTTGTTGATGCGGAACGAAACGTTTTCGAATAAATATCTACCCGCAAAATAAACTCCTAAATTTTGTACTAATAACATTTTGCAAAAATACAATGTTTTTTGTTAGATGAAAACTTATCTCAAAACTATAAGTAGTATATTGTGAAAGTGTTTTAAAAATAACAAGAACCTTTTAATTAATGATTATGAGTAAAATTATTATTGTTCCTATTAACAAAGAAGCTGAATTAAAATTAGATTATGATACAGCTTCTCCAAACGAATTAATCGAAATTAGGTTAAATGAATCAGAATTTAATATTTTATGGAAGAAAGGTGTTTTTGATTTAATTAATCAAACTTGTAATTCAATAATTGATGATTATGAATACGAAAAAATTAATAATTTAACTCTAATTGAAAGCACTTATAATCAATTAAATAAAACATTTCCTGAATGTAAAAATATTATCAATATATTTCATAAAGCATTAGAACTTAAAACAAGTATTCATTTCTATTTTTAATAATATTAAAATCATTTATGAAGATAATAATTGAAAGTTGAAATGAAGGATTTCAAAAAGTAGCTTTAACACAATTACAAATTGACTTACTAAAACTATCATTAAAAGTTGCTAAAAGTAATGTTGACAAATTGTTAAATGGACATTCAATAATAATTGATATCAACGATGAACAATTAGCTTTAACTTTTGTAGAAGAAGCCAAAAATATTAATGCTAATTGTAGAATTTTGTATTGATTTTTTTAAGGTTTTAAACGATAACTCAAAAAATACAAAACAAAACTGATTAAAATTGAAAAAGTTGCTGGCACAAAATAAGCCAATGCAAGATTTTTGGTTGCAATAAAATTAATTGGAAGATTGATTAATCTGAATTGAAAAACTAAAAAACACAATACTACTATCGTTACCGCTATTTTCCAATCGTAATTACGCTTGTGGTTAATCACTGAACATAAAATATACGCCAAAACAATTCCTACAAAACTCAAAATTGTTTTCATTGTAGCTAAATGTTTCAGTTTTTGACTGATTCCGAATTCATCACTTTTTCTGACCAAAAAAGCAAAATTATCTTTACCCATTGAATGAATTAATTCAATCAAATCTAATTCAGCCAAAACGTAAAATTGTTGAATTCCTAAGAATAACAAAACGCTTGCTACAAGTTGAATTGCGAATATTTTTATGTTAAAGTTTTTCATTCAAAATAGGTTTAAAATCGATCATAGAAACGCGCAATGTCCGCTTCTTTATCAATCGGTTGATTATTTTCTAAAAATTCGTACAAATCATCCACCATCACAGGCGCTAACATTGTTCCACGCGTTCCCATTCCATTCAAACAAATCAATTGTTGATACGTTGGATGCGCTCCAATAATCGGACGACGATCGACAACAGTTGGACGAATTGACGCATGTTGCTCCACAACTTCAAAATGATCTTTGAAAAAATTCTGAACACCTTCAACCAAATATTTCTTAGCTTCTTCAGTATTTTCATAATTCACATGATCGCGATCGTAAGTTGCACCTACAAAATATTGATTATTTTCTAAAGGCATCAAAAATTCTTTTCCTTTCACAACTGCTTCGGGTAAATTGGCATCAATTTCAATTTTCAACACTTCGCCTTTTACACCAATTACAGGTAAATTTTTGAAATATGGATTGCTCAAAATATTATAACCTTCAGCAAAAATTATTTTAGTTGCCTCGATATTTTTATAGCTCGTTTGATTATCATTTAATTTTAACTCATTGAAATCAAAAGTCTCATCAAGAAACAAATCATTTTCAACTAAATAATCTTTAAAATCAGCCAGAAGATTTGTCAAATCGACACGACCTGTGTGCAAAACTTCGCCAGAACCAATCGGAGAATTGATTGAAGAAAAATCATTCAGTTGTTCTGTATCTGTTGCTAAATAATCAATCAAATCTGGATGAGTTGTCGCTTTTTTCAACCACGTTTTTTTCTCTTGTTCGTCATTAAAAATTCTATAAACTGGAAAATTGTAGATATATTTTTTGTTTAATAATTGTTCAAAATCACCAAAAACCTCGCGTAATCTTTCGATTTGTTTTGTCGCATTCCAAACAATTGAAAATCGTTTTAGCACTACAGGATTAAAAATTCCAGCAGCAATTGCCGATGCTTTGTGAAAATGATTATCAATTACCACAAAAGATTTATTTTCTTTCAACAATTTCATCGCCATACAACTCCCTGCAACACCTTGACCAACGATGATATATTCTACTTTTTTCAATTTCTAAAATTTGCTTACAAAGGTAAATAATGTTTCGGTTTTACTTATCTTTATTCTTAAAATCAACCGTTTTATGCAAATATTTTATACCATAATTTCTTGCCTTATTCTCCTTTCCGTCATTATTCCATTCATTAAACATACACATTGGACGGTTAGAGTTTTTGATTATCCACGATTTCAAAAATTTGCTTTGGTAATTGCTACTTGCATTTTATTCATTTTTGTACCTAAAACTTCAATTACAATAAGTCTATTTATTTGCTTAGTTTTTACGGCGATTTATTTGCTTTGGGTCATTATTCCTTATTCTCCTTTTGGTAAAAAAATGATTGAACAAGTAACCTTTAAACCAAATGAAAAACCGTTTGATTTACTTGTTTATAATGTTTTGCAAGACAATACGAAATATCAAAATTTGGTTGAATTAATTAAGAAAAGAAATCCTGATATCGTTTTTTTATTGGAAACAAACAACGAATGGATGGAACAAATAAAAGAGGCTACAAACGATTTTGAGTACAAAATAGAAGTTCCGTTAGAAAATACTTATGGATTATTGTTTTACTCTAAATTACCTATAAAATATCAAGAAATTAATTATTTAATCAGCACAGAAATTCCTTCTATCATTGCTGATATCGAATATAATAATCAAATTGTGCGTTTGTATGGTTTACATCCAACTCCGCCAGTTCCGCAAGAAAATGAAGAAAGTGCTGAACGCGATGCTGAGATTTTAACAATTGGCAAACAAGCGAAAGAATATGGAAAAGCGTGTATTGTTTTTGGCGATTTGAATGATGTTGCGTGGAGCAGAACAACACGTTTATTTTTGAAAACTTCGCAACTTTTAGATCCTCGTCGTGGTCGTGGAATGTTCAATACTTTTCATGCGCATCATTGGTTCTTACGTTGGCCTTTGGATCATTATTTTTTGAGTTCGCAGTTTCGATTAATTGATATGATACGAGAACCAAATATTGGTTCGGATCATTTTCCTATCAGTATTCAAGTTGTTTTACGTAGTGATGATGATTCGGGAGAAATGAAATTGGACCGTGAAGAAAAGGCAGAAGTTGAGGAAAAAATAGAGGAAGGAATTGAAAAAGGAGACGCGAATTAGATTTTAGAAAGTTAAATTCTTATAAATACAATACAAAAAAATCCAGTCAAATGACTGGATTTTATTTATTTTAATTCTATCATAACCATTCCAAATAATTCGCCTCTTCTTCCGTAAAGAGCTTCGATTGTTTTATCTTTTTTATACTCAAAAGATTTTAATTGACCTACAGAAATATCATTCAAATCTTTCAATTTCATCGATTCAAATTTACCAGAGTTTCTTTTTATCTGCACACTAAGCTCATCAGTGTTTATCAATAGTTTCTCTCCTTCAAAAGTATTTAATGAATTAATGTAAATGCTCTCTACAAACTCTTTTAAAGTTTTTCTATCTGAGCTTTCATCTAATTTTGTTGTTGTTTTTTTAATAGAGTTCGTTAAAACTTTTTGTTGTCCAAAACTATTAATTGATATTATTAGTAATGATAATAATAAAATATTTTTCATGGCTTTTATTTAATTTGAACTAAAGTTTAAACAAAAAATCCAGTCAAATGACTGGATTCTTTGTTTTGTATTCTGATTAGTAATTCCACATATCAGCTTCTGACTGAATGATAGAATTTCTAATTTTGTGATGTTCTTCTAATTGACCTTTCGCATCATTTGGAATGTAATCATCAATCATTTTCGTTCCATACATTGTTTGAGCTTTGTAAATAATAGAACTAAATCTACGTGCATTTAACATCTCATCATATGTAATTGCCGAATTTGAATTACTTGGATTGAATACCGTTGCATTCACCAAAACATTACGAGCATCTGGATACCAAATCCAGAACAAATCTACGAAAGCTCCGTCAGCAAACTCTGTTCCTAACGATTGCGCATCAGGTCCCATAATTGCTAAACCTAACAAACGATATTTTAATTCTCCTAAACGACGGTCGATGTACCATAGACCTTTCGTTTTTACCATTTTGATATCGTCAGATTTAATTTTATAATTAAAAATAGCAGCTTCGTCAGGAGTTTCTCCAGCAGCTTTCATATCGTAGTAATACTGTTGTGTATCTTTCTTCTCATTACGAGCCATAATTTGCTCATAACTCATTTTAGTTTGAAAGTACTCATCGTCGTAAACTTCTCTAATCTTTTTGCTACGAACTCCGTCAACCAATACATCGTATAATGATTTAGAATTTTGCACTAACTCATCACCAGATCTATAATAAGGTTGATTTAGACGCTCATTCAAATCAATTACTTCCCATACAACTTTCGACCATAAAACATCTTTATCTTCGATAAAGCCATATTTCATAGGATCTTGAGCCGTACTTACTGTATCTCCAGCTTCATCAACTCTTGTTTTATTTTCGCGGTCTTTTCTTAACTGTTCTGGCGAAACAGCATTAAGAACATTTTGCGCCATTGTAAGAGTTGAGAAAAAACTCATTAAACCAAACAAAAGATACTTCATATTTTAAATTTTTACTTTTTAAATTATTGTACTTGAATTGCGATAGATGATGCTTCTCCAGTTGCTCCAGAATTTGTACGATATTTAATATCGAACACACCAATAATATCACCTTTTTTCGCTTTCGAAATAACTCCAGCCGCTCCTGACATTTTATTTCCAGAAACACGAGCCGTTGCCTGACCAGGAACTTTTACATTGAAAGATGTTACTTCACCCGAAATTGGGAATAAGAAATCTGGCCAATCTACGCGAATTGTTTGTGCTGCAATTCCATTATCTGGAATAGCTGGACTTGTATTTCCTAAGATTACACCACGTGCTGGTGGAACTGGTTTGATACGGAACGTTTCTTTTACTGACAATGTTTTTCCTGAGCTTGCTCTCGCAGATGCAGTAAACACTACTTCGCTTCCTCCTCCAGGAGTATAATTCCATTTATTAGCTCCAGCAGAAGAAGGACTTCCAGAAGAAGCGCTCAAACTAACTGGTCCATTCGCTCCGTTAATTGTAGCAGAAATAGGGTTAGTTACTCCACGGTAAACTACACGTAAATTATCTGCAACAATAGAACCTCCTGTTGGATCATTCTGAATAACTTCTTTAAACTTAACATCCGATGTTTGCGCTACAACTTGGTAAGTTGATGGTGCAATCGCTACCGTTTTCGTTTGTCCATTAGACACATATGTGATGTTACCTGTTAATTGGTGCATACCAACTGATGATGTATTCAACTTAATAGATGCTTTACCATCAACAACAGCTGCAGAACCAACACTTGTAGAAACAGAACCTTTGATTGAATTATCGTAAGCTCCTAAAACTACATTAAGAACAGCTTCATCACCAACTTTCACAACACCTGGCGATAAGAATAAACCTTGGAAAGCATCCAACTCGATTTTTTCTTCTAATTTACCAGATAATAACGCTCTTACTAAGTTACCTTCTTCTGTACGTGCATCCATTTGCATTTTAGATAAATTCGTTAATGAGGCAACCATTGGTTGATCATAGAATTTCTCTTGCATCCAGCTTTGATTTTTCGTTTTTGGAGTTGTTCCAAAAAATTCGTTGATACGAGCTTCAGCATTTTTAGCATCTGGACTTTGCTTAGCGAAAGTCATTAAGAAATTTCTGAAACCATCAATTTTGTTTGTAAACTCTTGTGCTTTCTCATTTCCTTTATCACCTCCTTTTCCTTTAAAAAATAAAGAAACAACAGGCTCTGTATTAGACAATGCATTGTAATCTGTATCTTCTGATCCTGAAACAAAATCAGCACCAGCTAATTCTTTTTTCAATCCATCGATATAAGCAACAAAATCATTTGTTTGCTTTTTAACTTCTGCAGCATCTGCTTGAGTTTTTGCATAAGTTGGGTCGTCCTTCGCTTTTAGATCAATTTGACCATAGAAGGTATCGTTATTTGTTTTCGTTAAAGTCGTTGTTGACTCTAAAGAAGTATTTATCGTTTCGAAAGATCTCAACACCTCACGATCCACGTTCAAAGCCATCATTGCAATGAACACGAGATACATCAGGTTGATCATCTTCTGACGTCCGGTTAGTCTACCACCTCCTGCCATAATAATTTATAGAATTAATGAATAATTAGTTTAATTTATCGTACAATGATTAGTTGTTTTTCATTGCAGAAAGCATACCTCCGTATACTTTGTTTAATGCATTAATGTTAGCAGAAAGCTCTTGCATTTCTTTCAAGAATTGCTCTGAACTACCTGAAGATTTTTGCATTTCTTCGATAAATTGTTTATTTAATTCTACTTGTTTTTGGCTATTTACGATTTGCTCAGCATATACAGCGTTTAATTGGCTGATGTTAGTTGATGCTTTCGCAATTTCGTTGCTATATTGTTCTGTTGAAGCGACAGCAGATGTTGTTGTGTTTAATTCGTTAACAGCTGAACCAAATTTATCTAAAGAACCACGTAATCTTTCGAAAACTTCTTTATCTAATTTAGCATCTGCTAATACTTTGTCTAATTCTGCAGTTAAATTATTTCCTGCAGTTGCAACAGCAGCAGTTTTTCTTTGTACTGGCTCTCCACTTAATAATTCTGGATAAGCTTTTTCCCATTCGTAGCTTCCTTCTGGTTTATCGAAGAATGCTGAATATAAGAAGACGATTGCTTCAGCTACTAAACCTACTGTTAAGATTAAATTGGCTGATATTGGTCCTATATTCGTATGTGTAATTTTACATAATGCCCCGATAATTACTACTGCGGCAAAGAAATTATACAAAAAATTTGTAAGACGTTCTTGTTTTGAAGCTTGTACTGCCATAAGAGTGCTTTTTATTAAATTATTTTTTTAATAGGTTATTTGGTTTTTCTAAAATTTACTTTTGATCCTTCTGGGAATGATTGTACTGTACGGAATCCGATGAAACTTCTTGCAGAATCTTTGTGTTCCCAATCGCGAGATGATACCATCAATAAGTATCCAACATCTTTCCAAGATCCTCCTCTTACACTTCTGTTTACTTCTCCAGACATTGTAATTGACGGATTAAGTGATGAAGACATTGTGTAAGATGATCTGTTGTAAGGAGAGCTTGTCCACTCAGCTACGTTACCAGCCATATCATACAATCCGTATCCATTCGCTTTGAATGTTTTTACAGGAGCTGTATACATATAACCTGTTTTCTTACCATCGTTGATTTCTAAATAATCTCCACGTTTTGGCTTGAAATTCGCTAAATAACATCCTCTATCATCAGTTAAGTATGGACCTCCCCAAGGATAAGGTGCATTTTCTAATCCACCTTTCGCAGCGTATTCCCACTCAATTTCTGTTGGTAAACGGTAGCTAATTACTTTTACTTGACTTCCTCTTTTCTTTTTATTATTCAATGCTGTGTTATGATATCTCGTACGGAAATCACAAAAAGCAGTTGCTTGATTCCAGTTAACACCTACAACAGGATAATTTGCGTAAGCTTTGTGCCAAAAATAATCTTGGTGCATTGGATCGTTGTAAGAATAGTTAAAATCTCTTACCCAAACAGTTGTATCAGGATAGATATTTAAACTAAATTCTTTACGAAAATCTACACGGAAAGTCCCTTTCTTCTTTGCTGCAGCAGTTTGGTCAACTGTTACATAAGAGTAGTTTAATTTACGCGTGTCAATACGTCTTTCTCCATTCATACGCTCTTCTGGTGGATAATATAATCCTTCCATAACCTCAGCATAATCTACATCTGGATATTTGTATTTATCCCACTCCAAGCGCTGTTTCCAATTTAATTTCTTTGCATCTAATGATTGACCATCACGACCTGTATTACTATTTTTTAAATATTCGTCATATGGCGTTCCTTCTCCATCAGCAGATCCTGAAACGTAAGCATAAGCTCCAATTCCATCTCCGTCAGCCGAAGGATTCATTGGATCAAAACCTAAAGTTTCTGCCTTGTTTGCCAAAGCAGTACGAGCGATAGAATCTTTTACGTAATTTACAAAAATCTGATACTCAGAGTTTGTAATCTCTGTGTCATCCATAAAGAAACCTGTAACAGTAACCGTTTTTACTGGAGCATCATTTGTTTTTGTAAAATCGTAATCGGTTTGTCCTAAAACAAACGATCCACTCGGAATCGGAACCATTCCCTTTGGACGAACTGGCGTCCAAGCCGAAGATGTTTTCGAAACTATTTGTCCATCATTTCTATCACTACTCCCTCTGTTCTTCAACATTTTACATGATGATAAAGAAAGAGATAGCAACAATGCACTTACCAAAATTCTATTCATTCTGTTATAGATTTATTTTTATACAGGTTTTATACTTTTAGTTCTCAATTAATAAGGCTACAAATTAAGGCAATTTATTAATTGATTTTTAAAATTGTTCTTTATTTTTTAATAAAATTTTTTGAAATATTTCCACCACCTATTTGGTATTTCACCATTAAGTGCTTGTTCATAATCTTTTTCTGAACATGAAATAATTTCAAATTTTCGCTCTCCATCAAGGGTGTTATCAACTTCTATCCACAATTGATTGGTTAATATATTTCGATAAAAAATATAATTGTATCCTTCTGTAGGAACAAAAATTTTCTCAAAATATTGTGTATCATCAAAACTTTTTATCTCTGGACGATGATTTTTTCCATCAATAAAATACCAAATCATCTGCGAAATTAATAGATGATCTAATTTTTTATAATTTTCGATATAATCACAAACGTAAAGTGAAGTCAATTTATTGCTGAAACCTAAATATCTTGTCAACGCACAAATTTCGCGCGAAGTAAATCCATTTGGCGTCATATTTTTTGAAGAAGAGAAATCCGAACCTTGCAAACTCGATAAATTAAGCAAAGCTGCATTAGCATCTCGAGAATAAGGTTCTATTTCTTTTACATTTTCAGAAATCACACCCAAACGAACAGCATCAAAATTTAACTGATCCAACAAATCTAATTTTTCTTGCGCCACGAAATATGTTTGAAAACCAATATTCGTATAATCCAATAAATTGAAAGGCTCATTCGAAATAATTTTTGTTAAATAATTATTTTCTGTTGTTTGCGCTTCATCTTTACCTAATCGTAATTTATGATCGATTGTTAAGTAATAAACTTTATCAACAATTTCGTCATACGCACGATATTGTTGATAACCTAAACTTGGATTCCCTCCCAAAATAACAACAACATATCCATCACGAATTAATCCGTTTGTAACTTCTCTAAAAACTTTTTCGGTTTCGTGTTTATCATCATAATAAACAACATCACCAAAATCGTACAAATCGATCGACCAATTTCCCATTTGCAATTCGTACAATTGTGTACGAACAAGGCTAAAATCTACATCTTCAATCAAATCTTTTTGTTTCGAACGAGATTCTGTCACACCAATAATCGCGATTTTATCGTTCGATTTTTCATCGATTTCGATCACATCTTCGCGAAATTTTATTGTTTGTCCTAACGCAAAAGAATTACAAGATTTAGCAAAATCTTGTAATTCTTCAGAAACGGGTTTTAAAAAGTCTTTGTACATTACTTTTTAGTCGTTGTTTTTTTAGTTGTCGTTTTCTTCGCAGTTGTCTTTTTTGCTGGCGCTTTTTTAGCCGCTGCTTTCTTTTTAGGTTTCGCAGCTTCTATTAATTTTTCAACCTCAGCCAAAGTCAACGCTTCTGGATTCGTCTCTTTCGATAACTCAACTTTTACTTTTCCTTGAATCAAATTATAACGTCCCCAACGCGCTTTCTCCAAACGAATTTCCTGTTCTGGCCATTCACGAACAACACGTTCAGATTCTTTACGTTTTTTATCTTCAATCAATTCGATAATATCAGCTTGAGATAAATGATCGAAATCGTATTTTTTCGGAACATTAATAAACCATTCATTCCATTTGATAAATGGTCCAAAACGTCCTTTTCCTTTTGTTACATCATACCCTTCGTATTGTGCAATCGGTGCATCAGCTTTTAATTTTTCTTCAATTAATTCTACTGCGCGATCAAATGATAAATCCATTGGATCTTCCTCTTTCGGAATCGAAATATATTTATCATCAAATTTCACATAAGGTCCAAAACGTCCAATATTCACCTCAACTTCGTGCGCTTTATACTCACCTAAAGTTTTTGGTAATTCGAACAATTTCATTGCCTCTTCTAAGGTAATATTATGAATAGATTGATGTTTTTGTAGACTTGCAAAACGAGGTTTTTCTTCATCTTCTGCTTCACCAATCTGAATCATTGGTCCAAAACGTCCAATACGCGCATGCACTTTTTTACCCGAAACAGGATCAATTCCCAATTCGCGTTCTCCAGTTGCACGATCTGCATTTTCTTGAACATCTTCTACAACATGATGAAATTTCGTGTAAAATTCATCAATCATTTTTGTCCAATTCAATTTACCTTCTGCAATATCATCAAAACTATTTTCGACACGCGCCGTAAAATCATAATCCATCACATTCGTAAAATAATCAACCAAGAAATCATTTACCACGATTCCGATATCAGTTGGCATTAATTTACGACGATCAGCACCAAAAATTTCTTTTTGTTGTACTTTTTTGATTTGATTATCGATTAACGTTAAGGTATTATATTTTCGTTCTTGACCATCCAATTCACCAACTTCCACATAACCTCTATTTTGGATTGTAGAAATCGTTGGCGCATAAGTTGACGGACGACCAATTCCTAATTCTTCTAATTTTTTTACCAAAGATGCCTCTGTATAACGAGCTGCAGGACGAGAAAAACGTTCAGTACCGTTTATTTCATCTGCTTTCAATTGCTCATTTACTTTTACACTTGGCAATAATACTTTATCATCATCTGCATCTTCGTCGTCAAACGATTCTTGGTATACTTTTAAGAAACCATCAAACACAATTATTTCTCCTTTCGCTTGAAAAATAAAGTTGTTTTTGTTGTTATCAATATCAATGATAGTTCGCTCCAGTTCAGCATTTGACATTTGCGAAGCAACTGTACGTTTCCAAATTAATTCGTACAATTTACGCATTGAATCGTCTGCATTAATCGAATGATTTTCGAAATGCGTTGGACGAATCGCCTCGTGCGCTTCTTGTGCAGATGAATTTTTATTTTTGTATTTTCTTATCTCAACATATTTGTTTCCGTAAGCAGATTCTATCTCAGCTTTTACCGCTGTTAAAGCGTCATCAGACAAATTCACACTATCCGTTCTCATATATGTAATATGTCCAGATTCGTATAATTGTTGTGCAACACGCATCGTTCTCGAAACTGAAAAACCTAATTTGCGAGATGCTTCTTGTTGCAAAGTTGATGTTGTAAACGGCGCAGAAGGTGTACGTTTTGCAGGTTTCTTTTGTAAATCATTTACTTTAAAATCTGCTCCAACACACGTTTCTAAGAAATCTTCGGCTTCTTTTAACGTTGAAAATTCTTTTGTTAAAACTGCTTTTAATGTTCTTCCTTCATTCGTTTCGAAAATTGCAATGAATTTATATGATGAAACTGGAACAAAATTTTGAATTTCTTTTTCACGTTCAACAATTAATCGAACAGAAACTGATTGAACACGACCTGCAGATAAACCTGGTTTGATTTTCTTCCATAAAATTGGCGACATTTCGAAACCAACTAATCTATCCAAAACACGACGAGCTTGTTGCGCATCAACCAAATTTTCATCAATCTGACGTGGATTTTCTACCGCACGTTGAATCGCTTTTTTCGTAATTTCATTAAAAACAATACGTTTTGTATCCTTTTTTTCTAATCCAAGAACGTGATACAAATGCCAAGAAATTGCTTCTCCTTCGCGGTCCTCATCGGATGCTAACCAAATTGTTTGGGCTTTCGAAGACAATTTTTTTAGTTTACTTACAACTTCCTTTTTATCAGGTGTCACTTCGTATATTGGCTTATAATGATTCTCGATTTCGATTCCCATTCCTTTCTTTGGTAAATCGACCACGTGACCAAAACTTGATTCCACGATAAAATCATCACCTAAAAAACCTTGAATGGTTTTAGCTTTTGCTGGGGACTCAACAATAACGAGATTTTTAGACATATTGTTTTCTTAAAAAATTTCTGCAAAATTAATAACAAAAAAATGAAGCAGCCAAAAATGATTTTCAACTGCTCCGTATTTTTATCTATTTCATGTAAGGATTATCCTTGTAAATATCTGTTCCGATTTGGTCTATTTCTGATTGTTCGTCGTCAAAGCCAATAACTTCTTTATATAGGCAATACAATGCAATATAAACTAGTGGTATTGCAACAACCAATCCAACGACACAAGCTAAAAATCCCAAAACAATTACGCAAAATGTTAATAATCCGAAGACAAAAATACTTCCAAAATTTTTGAAAGAAACACTAATACTTGAAGTAATAGCTTCCCCTACTGTTGCCTTTGCAAACAAGACAAACGGAACTGATAATACAGTTGCCAGTTGAAAAACAAGCCCTGGAATTAAACATAAAACGAATCCTATACTTGCTACTATTTGAATTACTAAATAAGTCAAAAATATATTCATGAAATTACCATTAGAATAATGTTCAAAAATATCATTCATTCCTACTGTTTCACTTTTTTCAAATTTACGAGCCATTGTCACAATACTAAATAATATTGGAGCCGCCGCCGCATAAACTACAATACTCACTAAATTAGATACGAAGAACAATGGTGCTGTAAAAGTTTCGATATAATAATCTTCTAAATCATTAACATCAGAAATAGCCACTGCAGCTGGAGCATAAATAAGTTGCGAAACAAAAGACATTATCAAAACAACTACACCATACAATAACAACGCTACAATAGAATAAGCTGCTATACCCGAAAATATTTCCCAAGCACGACTAAACAAGGCGCCAGTCTCAACTTTAAAACCTTGTTGTTTGATTTCTTCTACACGTTGTTTTACATAATTATCCATAGTTTACTTTTTTAGATTTCCTCAAATCTACAAAATGTTAATAAAATGCAAAAGAAAATTTTACTGCCAATATGTCACATAGTTTTATTATTTTTGCACGATAAAATATCCATTTTAGAATGCATACAGAAGAAAAACATATAGATGAAGCAAGACAAGGAGAGGCTTTGATGACTGCTCCTACTCGTAATGCAACAAAGAAATTATTCTTAGAAAGTTACGGATGTCAAATGAATTTCTCGGATAGTGAAATTGTTGCATCTATTCTAAATAACGAAGGTTACCAAACCACTCAAAAAGTTGACGAAGCAGATTTAATTCTTTTAAATACTTGTTCTATTCGTGAAAAAGCGGAACAAACAGTTCGTAAACGTTTAGGAACATTAAACGCGATCAAAAAACAAAATCCAAGTCTTAAAATTGGTGTTTTAGGTTGTATGGCTGAACGTTTGAAACATAAATTCTTAGAAGAAGAACATTTAGTTGATATCGTTGTTGGACCTGATGCTTACCGCGATTTACCAAACTTAATCAACGATGTAGAAGATGGTCGTGATGCGGTAAATGTACAATTATCAAAAGAAGAAACTTACGCAGAAATTTCTCCTGTTCGTTTAGGAGGAAATGGCGTTACAGCTTTTGTTACCATTACTCGTGGTTGTGATAACATGTGTACGTTCTGTGTCGTTCCTTTTACACGTGGTCGTGAGCGTTCTCGTGATCCGCATTCAATTTTGAATGAATGTAAAGAATTAGCAGAATCTGGTTATAAAGAAATTACACTTTTAGGTCAAAATGTCGATTCATATTTATGGTACGGTGGAGGACCAAAAAAGGATTTCAAAAATGCAACTGATATTCAGAAAGCAACTGCTGTAGATTTTGCGCAATTATTAGACATGGTTGCTACGCAATTTCCTAATATTCGTTTACGTTTTTCAACTTCTAATCCACAAGATATGGAAGAAGGCGTATTACAAATGATGGCGAAACACAAAAATATTTGTAAATACATTCACTTACCTGTTCAATCGGGTTCTACGACTGTTTTAGAGCGTATGAATCGTCAACATACTCGTGAAGAATATTTCGAATTAATTGATAAAATTCGTCGTATCGTTCCAGATTGTGCTTTATCTCACGATATGATTGCAGGTTTCTGTGGCGAAACAGAAGAAGAACACAAAGATACATTATCGTTAATGGAATATGTGAAATATGATTTCGGTTATATGTTCGCTTATTCTGAGCGTCCTGGAACACCAGCGCACAAAAAAATGCCTGATGACGTTTTACCAGAAGATAAAAAACGTCGTTTACAAGAAATCATCGAAATGCAACAAAAACATTCTGCAGAGCGTATGAATAGTTATGTTGGAAAAACTCATGAAGTTTTGATTGAAGGTAACTCTAAACGTGACGAAAATTTCTGGTACGGACGTAATACACAAAATGCAGTTTTAGTTTTCCCAAAAGTGGAAGGAACTAAAGTTGGTGATTTTGTAAACGTAAAAGCAAATAGCTGTACAACAGCTACTTTGATTGGTGAAATGATTGAAGATTAATTTTTTCAACTTGTTATACTGAACTGATTTCAGTATCATTTTTCAAATCAAAAAACTGATGAGATTGAAAATTTCAATTTCAAAAACCTAAAAAATTAAAAAATGGATTCTTTACAAACTATCAAACAACGTTTTGGAATCATTGGAAATAATGTAGCCTTGAATCGCGCTTTAGAAAAGGCAATTCAGGTTGCACCTACCGACATTTCTGTTCTTGTTATCGGAGAAAGTGGTGTTGGTAAAGAATTTATTCCGAAAATTATTCATAATCAATCAGCACGCAAACACAACAATTATATTGCGGTGAACTGTGGTGCGATTCCAGAAGGAACAATAGATTCTGAATTATTTGGACACGAAAAAGGTGCTTTTACAGGTGCAACACAAACACGTAAAGGTTATTTTGAAGTAGCGGATGGCGGAACAATTTTCTTAGATGAAGTTGGTGAATTACCTTTAGCAACACAAGTGCGTTTATTACGCATTTTGGAGTCGGGCGAATTTATGAAAGTTGGTTCTTCAGAACTTCAAAAAACAAATGTTCGTGTTGTTGCTGCAACGAATGTAAAATTATTAGAAGCTGTTGAAAAAGGTAAATTTCGTGAAGATTTATATTATCGATTAAATACAGTTCAAATTGATATTCCAGCTTTGCGTGAGCGTAAAGAAGATATTAATTTATTGTTCCGAAAATTTGCTTCAGATTTTGCAAATAAATATCGAATGCCTCATATTGAGCTTTCTCCAGAAGCACAAAACTATATTGCAAATTATCCTTGGCCAGGAAATGTTCGTCAATTGAGAAATTTTGCTGAACAAGTTTCTGTTGTTGAAAAAGACCGTGTGATTTCCTTAGAAAAAATCATGGAATTATTACCTAATAATTCAACAATGTTAATGGTTACAAATAAATCGAAAGATGGAAGTTCTTCTGATTTTATGGAACGTGAATTATTGTTCAAGGTTTTATTGGACATGAAAAAAGATTTGAACGATTTGCGTGCTTTAACATTAGATTTGATCAAACACAAAGATGTAGAAGATTTTAATGGCAATACGCAAGAATTGATTCAGCGTGTTTATCAAGATCAAAACGAACCAGAAGAAGATTTTGTACCAAGTCAATATAATTTGGTTCCAACGAAATCTGCTCCAATCACACCAAGTTATCAACAACCGCAATACGATTATTCGAACGATGTTTATGATGTAAGTCCAATCGAAGAACCAGAGTCACTTTCGTTGCAAGACAACGAAAAAGAAATGATAAAATTGGCGTTAGAAAAACACAAAGGAAAACGTAAAATGGCGGCTGACGAATTGGGAATTTCTGAGCGTACATTGTACCGAAAAATCAAACAATATCATTTGTAATATGAACAAAATAAAACTATTCATTCTTAGTATTTTTGCTATTTTTAGTTTAACAGGATGTATAAAATATTCACTTTCGGGAGCTGCAATTCAACCAGATTGGAACACAATTTATGTGGCAACTTTCCCGAATTACGCACCTCAACAAAATCCTACTTTAAGTCAAGATTTAACGATTGCAATTCAAGATATTTTTAGAAGTAGAACGAAGTTGAAGTTAAATTCTAACGAAAATTCTGACTTAATTATCGAAGGTGAAATTACGGGATATGATGTTGTTCCAGAAGCTATTCAATCAAATGATATTGCAGCAAAAAACCGTTTGACGATTTATGTAAAAGTTCGATATATCAACAATAAAGACGAATCAAAAAGTTATGACAGAACATTTTCTGCTTTCCAATTATATGACGGAAATGCAATGTTAAGCGCTGTAGAATCGTCAATTGTTCCATTAATTATTGATGATATTCGCGACCAAGTTTTTGCGTCTATTGCGATGGATTGGTAAAAAAATAACCTTATATTTGAGCAATGACCAGAATTGAATATTTAGTAGCACATCCGTACGAAGTTGAGAAATCGGACATTCCACTTCTTAAAAAAGAGGTAGAAAAATATCCGTATTTCTACACATTGCGCGCTTTATTACTTTATGGTTTAAAAAAGGAAAATCATCCTTCTTTTGAGGATTATTTGAACAAAACTTCAATTCACAGTAGCAATCGTGTCGATTTGTATCATTACATCAATTCAGAACCAATTCAAAAAGAAATTCAAACAAAAACTGAAACTATTTCTCCTGAAATGGAAGAAGAAATAATGGAAGAATTAGTTGAAAACGAAATTATTTCTGAACCAATTTTAGAAAATTCTACTTCTGAAATCATCGAAAACAATAACGAAACAGTTGAAGTTATTGATGAAATCATTGAAGAAAAAGAAGAAGAATTAAACCAAGAAATTGAAGTTGTTTCTGAAACTAATTCAGAAGAAATCAATGAAGATATTGTAGACGAAATGATCGAAAATGATACAGAAGAATCTGAATTGAGAACAGATCATGTTGTTGATATTATTTCGGATGAAGAATTGAACGAAGTTGCTGAAATCACGAATAAAGTTGTGGTAGAAAATAATTCGAAAGAAGAAAATTTAACTTCTGAGAATGATATCGAAAATGCTGTTCAACAAACTTCTGGAATTGAAATTATTGAATCTGAACCTCAGCAGGTAATTGAAACAATTGAAGATAATCAGGAAGAAGAAATTATAGAAGGATTGTCTGAAAATGCGGAGGTAATTGAAGAATCTGAACCTGAAACGATTGAAGAAAAAGTAGAAATCATTGAAAATAATTCGGATGATTCGACGTTCTCTTTTTCGGATTGGTTGAAGAAAGTTCCTTCTCAATCAAAAACTCAACAAGAGATTGAGGAAGAGCAAGAAATTGCAGAAAGAGAAATAAAATACAAGTTGATTGATGACTTTTTGGAAAAAAATCCGAAAATCGTTCCGATGAAAAAAACGGATATTACACCAGTCAACACACCATCAAATTTCGTTCAGAATACGGAAGAATATTCGGATTTGATGACCGAAACTTTGGCTCAAATTTATATTGAGCAAAAAAAATATGATAAGGCAATTAAAGCTTATAAGATATTAATTTTGAAATATCCAGAAAAAAATAGTTTATTTGCAAATCGAATTAAAGAAATTGAAAATTTAAAAAACTCTAAATAATAAAATGGGACTATTTCAGTTTTTCATGATTATTATCATGATTTTATGTGTATTATTAGTACTAATCGTATTATCTCAAAACCCTAAAGGAGGAGGATTATCTTCTACTTTCGGAGGTGGCGGAGGAAGCCAAATGTTTGGAGTTCAAAGAACAAATAAATTCTTAGACAACACAACTTGGGGATTATTTATCGCTGTAATCGTATTGATTATTGGAGCAAGTGCTTCGCATGAAAATCCAAATGCGATAAAACCAATTAAGCCAAATGTTACGGCACCGGCTAATAATTTACCAACGCAACCTGCTGCAAACGGAGCAAGTCAAAATCAATTACCAGCTCAACCAGCGAAGTAATTTTGATAAGAAAATAAATCAAAAAACGCGAATCATCGAATGATTCGCGTTTTTTAATGCCTTATATTGAATATTTATTCATAATTTAGTCCTAAACACTGAATATGAAACACTATTACTTCTTTATACTATTAATATCTTTATTTTTTATCGGATGCGGTCAACAAAAAGTTTTAAAAACTATTTCTATGAATGAATTAAATATTTTTAGAACTGCATTTGATGGAAAAGGATGTAAAAATGAAGTAAAAGTTTTTACAAATATGAAAGATTTTGATGAATTTCAAACGTCATTAATTATTCCAGGACAACGAAATGCTCCATTAGAAATAATTGACTTCTCAAATAAAAATATTGCAGTTATTTGTAAAGAAGATATTGATCGTTACGAAATCTCTGAATTAACTAGTTCTTCTAAAAAAAACATTTTAAAACTACATCAATATAAAGATGAAGCTGATAAATCTATCAACTTATTTTTTATAGAAATACCTAAAGAAATTAATTATTTAACACTAGAATATTGAAATTTATGAAAACAAAATTTATTATCTTATCTCTTCTGATGGGAGGAAGTTCGGTTTTTGCGCAAAGTAATCATTGGCAAGAATTGAAAAATAAAAATTTTCAACCTACTAATTTAGTTGAAAGATCAACTGTTCCTAAAGAATTTACATTATTTAAATTAGATGTTACAAGTTTACTTAATGACTTAAATTCTATTGCCAACAAAGGGAATAATAATGCTCAGTTAGTAAACATTCCGAATGAAAATGGAGAAATAACAAAATATCTTGTTGAAGAAGCATCTATTATGGCGCCTAAATTACAAGAGAAATATAACACGATTAAATCTTATGTAGGGAAATCTGTTGATGGAAAAGCTACAATCCGTTTTAGTTATTCTCCTTATCACGGTTTTAGTGCAATGATACAGAAAGGTCACGATATTTCTTATATTGATGCTTATACAGAAGATTTGTCAACTTACATTTCTTATAGTAGAAAAAATGTTGATGATAATATTAATTTTTCTTGTCATACAGATGATGTATATCAACAGAAATTAATCAATCAAATCACAAATGATATACCTACGAATAAAACTGCTATTGATGGTAAAATGAGAAAATACCGTTTAGCTTTAGCGACAACTATAGAGTACTCTAGATACCATGTAAATAGAGCTGGATTATCATCTGGTACCAATGAAGAAAAACTAGCAGCTGTTATTTCAGCTATAAATGTAGCTATGACTCGTGTAAATGGTGTTTATGAAAAAGAGTTTGGTGTAACAATGGAACTAGTGGAAAATAATGATAAAATTATTTTTATTACAACAGATGAATACACCAACAATAGTGGAAGTGCTATGCTAAAAGAAAATCAAATTGTTTTAGACAGAGAAATAGGTGTAGATAATTATGATATTGGCCATGTTTTTTCTACTGGTGGTGGTGGAGTAGCTTACTTACAAAGTCCTTGTAGCACAATTAAAGCAGGAGGTGTAACTGGATTAGGAGCACCTATAAATGACCCTTTCTATATCGATTATGTAGCTCATGAAATGGGACACCAATTTGGAGCACCACATACTTTTAACAATTCTTGTAGTGGAAATCGCTCAGGCGCTACAGCAGTTGAACCTGGTAGTGGAAGTACCATTATGGCTTATGCTGGTATTTGTCCTCCTAATGTACAAAATAATAGTGACCCTTATTTTTCTACTGTAAGTGTTAGTAATATATATAATTTTGTTACTTCTACAAATGGAAGTTGTTCAGTAAATACTGATTCAGGAAACAATGAACCTATAATTGTTCTAGATAAATTATCATATAACATTCCTCACTCAACTGCTTTTGTTTTGGAAGCTACTGCCAGCGATCCTGACGGAGACGCAATAACATACAACTGGGAACAAACAGATACACAAATAGCTACGCAACCTCCTGTATCTACTAATAAAAATGGACCAACATTTCGATCTCTTAATCCAACTACAGTAGGATACAGATACTTCCCTAATTTACAATCAATTGTTGATGGTAAATTAACTTTAGAGACAAATCCAGCTCCTATGAACTGGGAAGTTATTCCAAGCGTTGCTCGTACGCTAAAATTCTCTCTTTTAGTTAGAGATAACAATCCTAAAGGAGGTCAAACTGACCGTAAAAATGTTGTACTTGTTACAAAAGATTTCGGTCCATTCAAAGTGACTTCGCAAGCGACAACTGATTATTGGACTCAAAATTATCCAGCATCAATTACTTGGGATGTTGCGGGAACGGATGCAAATGGAATTGATACACAAAACGTAAAAATTTTATTATCGGTTGATGGTGGAAAAACATTTGATTATGTTTTAGCTGAATCAGTTCCAAATAATGGAAAATATGATTTTACAGTTCCAACAAATGTTACCTTGACAAAAGAAGCGCGCATTATGATTAAAGCGATTGATAATGTTTTCTTAGCTGTAAATGCTGCAAATTTTGAAATTTCTGATAAATTAGCAACTTCTGAGATCAATTCAAAAGATTTAGCGACAATTTCTCCAAATCCTTCAAATGGAATAATCAATTTAGATTTTACAAAATCATTTACAACAGGTAAAATTATGGTGACAGATTTAGCAGGAAGAACAGTTTATTCAAACACGTTAAATTCTTCGAAATCTCAACAAGTTAATTTATCTAATTTAGCAAATGGTGTTTACGTTGTTTCGATTGAAGCAGGTAACGAACAATTCACGAAAAAAGTGATTATTAAAAAATAATTATTCATAAAAATTACTTTAAATGCCAAGTTGTCTGACAGCTTGGCATTTTTATTTTTTCTCATTACAATTAACTTATCCATAATGGCAGAAATTGGCTATTGGCACGTTTTTCGTTGATTAAAAATCATCAATTTAGAAAAAATAAAAAATACAAATATGTCACAATTAAACATTAAACCATTAGCAGATAGAGTGGTTATTGAGCCTGCTCCAGCAGAAACTAAAACAGCTTCGGGAATTATTATCCCAGATTCAGCAAAAGAAAAACCACAAGAAGGAATTGTAGTTGCAGTTGGTAATGGTAAAAAAGATGAACCAATGACAGTTGCAGTTGGTGATAAAGTTCTTTATGGTAAATATTCAGGAACTGAATTAAAATTAGAAGGTAAAGATTACTTAATCATGCGTGAAGCTGATATTTTGGCAATCATCTAAAAATGTAAAATGTCTAATTGTACAAAGTAAAATGTATTATTAGATTTTTAATTTATTCAACATAACAAAACCAAGTACTTTGTACTTTTTACATCGTACATAATACAATAAACAAAAAATGGCAAAAGATATTAAATTCGATATTGAATCAAGAGACGCTTTAAAAAGAGGTGTTGATGCATTAGCAAATGCAGTTAAAGTAACATTAGGACCAAAAGGTCGTAACGTAGTTTTAGAAAAATCTTTCGGTGCTCCACATGTAACTAAAGACGGAGTTTCTGTAGCGAAAGAAATCGAATTGGAAGATCCAATCGAAAACTTAGGTGCGCAAATGGTAAAAGAAGTTGCTTCTAAAACAAACGACGTTGCTGGTGATGGTACGACAACTGCTACAGTTTTAGCTCAAGCTATCGTTCGCGAAGGTTTGAAAAACGTTGCTGCTGGTGCAAACCCAATGGACTTAAAACGTGGTATTGACAAAGCTGTTGCTGGAATCGTTGCTAACTTAAGAGAGCAATCTCAAGAAGTTGGTGATTCATCAGAAAAAATCAAACAAGTTGCTTCTATCTCTGCAAATAACGATGATACTATTGGAACATTAATCGCTGAAGCTTTTTCTAAAGTTGGAAAAGAAGGTGTTATCACTGTTGAAGAAGCGAAAGGAACAGAAACTTATGTTGACGTTGTAGAAGGAATGCAATTCGATCGTGGATATCAATCTCCTTACTTCGTTACAAATGCAGATAAAATGATTGCTGAATTAGAGAATCCTTACATCTTATTATGTGAGAAAAAAATCTCTAACTTACAAGAAATCTTACCTTTATTAGAGCCAGTTGCTCAATCAGGTCGTCCATTCTTAATCATTTCTGAAGAAGTTGAAGGTCAAGCTTTAGCTACTTTAGTTGTGAACCGTTTAAGAGGTTCTTTAAAAATCGCTGCTGTTAAAGCACCAGGATTCGGAGATCGCAGAAAAGCAATGTTACAAGATATCGCTATCTTAACAGGAGGAACTGTTATTTCTGAAGAGCAAGGAATTACTTTAGAAACTGCTACTTTAGAAATGTTAGGTACTGCAGAAAGAGTTGTTATCGACAAAGACAATACAACTATTGTTAACGGAGCTGGTGATGCAGAACAAATCAAATCTCGTGTTAACCAAATTAAAGCGCAAGTAGAAACAACTACTTCTGATTATGACCGCGAAAAATTACAAGAACGTTTAGCTAAATTGGCTGGAGGTGTTGCTGTATTATACGTTGGTGCTGCTTCTGAGGTTGAAATGAAAGAAATCAAAGACCGTGTTGATGATGCTTTACACGCAACTCGCGCTGCTGTAGAAGAAGGTATCGTTGCTGGTGGTGGTGTTGCTTTCGTTAGAGCTTTATCTAACTTAACAATTGACACAACAAATGCTGACGAAGCGACAGGTGTTAAAATTGTAACGCGTGCAGTTGAAGAACCATTACGCCAAATCGTTCACAACGCTGGTGGAGAAGGTTCTGTAGTTGTTGCTAAAGTAAAAGAAGGAAATGGAGATTTCGGATACAATGCAAAAACTGACGAATATGTAAACATGATCGAGGCTGGAGTTATTGATCCAACTAAAGTTGCTCGTGTTGCATTAGAAAACGCTGCTTCTGTTGCAGGTATGTTAATTACAACTGAAGCCGTTGTTACAGAAATTAAAAAAGATGAGCCAGCTATGCCACCAATGGGAGGTGGAATGCCAGGAATGATGTAATCATCAACTCATAAAAATATACAATAGAAAAAGCCATTCAGAAATCTGAATGGCTTTTTCATTAAGTCATAAATAATAAAAACTATATAATCGTCGATTTTCCCATCAATACATTTTCAAAATTGAAATATGAATGATGATCATGATCGCTCAATAATATCTTTGCAATATAATTTGCCACAACAGATGTCGAATAATCACTCGTTTCATCTAAATCTGAAGTTACAATCAAATTATTAATCGCATTTTCCACCGCATTTTCTATTGCTTTCGCACCTTCTTCTAATCCCAAATAACGCAACATCATTGCAGCACTCAAAATAGAAGCCATAGGATTTGCAATTCCTTTTCCTTTTGCTTGCGGATACGAACCATGAATAGGCTCGAACAATGCATTTTCTGTACCAATAGAAGCCGAAGGCAACAAACCTATACTTCCTCCAATTACACTTCCTTCATCCGAAATAATATCGCCAAACATATTCTCAGTCAAAATCACATCAAATTGTTTTGGATTGATAATTAATTGCATCGCTGCATTATCAACAAACAAGAAATCTAATTCAACTTCTGGATATTCTTGGCTAATATCCATCGCAACTTTTCTCCACAAACGAGACGTGTCCAACACATTTGCCTTGTCTACCAACGTTACTTTTTTGCGACGTTTCATTGCTTCCTGAAAAGCTAAATGTGTAATTTGTTCAATATCTTTTCTATTGTACGAACACGTATCATACGCATGCGAACCATCTTGCGCCGTAAATTTTTCTCCGAAATAAATTCCATTAATCAACTCACGAAAAATAACCATATCTGTTCCTTCGATGTGCGAACGTTTCAATGGACTTTTCCCCAACAAAGATTCGTAAGCCTTGATTGGACGGATATTTGCAAATAAACCAAGTTCCTTTCTCAGCTTTAACAAACCTTGTTCGGGACGAACTTTTGCGTTCGGATTATTGTCATATTTTGGATCTCCAATAGAACCAAACAAAACCGCATCTGCATCTTTACATGATTGCAACGTCGCATCTGGTAAAGGATTTCCAGTTTCGTCAATCGCAATTGCACCAATCAAAGCTTCCTCAAATTCGAAATTATATTTAAAAATTTGTTCAACGACTTTCAGAATTTTTATTGTTTCCGAAACGACTTCTGGTCCTATTCCATCGCCAGAAAGTACTGCAATTTTATGCGTTTTCATGTTGTAAAGATTTATGGTTTTGTTCGTAAGTTTCTATTTTATCTTTTTGACTGATTAAAAAATCGATATCATCATATCCATTTAATAAACAGATTTTTTTATAAGAATCAACATCAAAGTTGATGGTTTGATCTTGAATTTTTAAGATTTGATTTTCTAAATTAACTTCAAATTCAGTTGAAGAATTTTGATCGATGATTTCAAAGATTTGATTTAAAATTTCATCTGAAACAACGATTGGTAAAATTCCGTTATTCAATGCGTTTCCTTTAAAGATATCTGCAAAATAACTACTAATCACTACATCAAACCCATAATCTTTTATTGCCCAAGCTGCGTGTTCACGGCTGCTTCCACAACCAAAATTTTTTCCGACAACTAATATTTTCCCTACATATTTTGAATCATTCAGCGGAAAGTTATCAATTGATTGATTATCTTGATTAAATCGCCAATCTCTGAATAAATTATCTCCAAAACCTTCTCTACTAATTGCTTTCAAGAAACGAGCTGGAATAATTTGATCGGTATCTATATTTTCTATTTTAATCGGAACAGCCGATGATTTTAATTGATTGATTGAATCCATTTTGAGTAAATTTTAATTGATATCAACAATTTTTCCATGAATTGCAGCAGCAGCAGCAATCAAAGGACTTGCTAATAATGTACGAGAATTTGGACCTTGACGACCTTCAAAATTTCTATTCGAAGTCGAAACACAATATTTTCCTTCTGGAACTTTATCGTCATTCATCGCCAAACAAGCCGAACAACCTGGTTCGCGCAATCTGAATCCAGAAGCTTCAAAAATTTTATCCAAACCTTCTTCTATCGCTTGCTTTTCTACTTGTTTCGATCCTGGAACAATCCACGCTGTTACATTTTCATTGCGCTGTTTTCCTTTCACATAATTTGCCACTTCACGCAAATCTTCGATTCTTGCATTGGTACAACTTCCGATAAACACATAATCAATTGGATGATTGATGATTGATTGATTATCTTGGAAACCCATATATTTCAATGCTTTTTCAAACGATTCTTTTTCATTATCGCTTAACGAATCTTTTGATGGAATGATATCTTTCACCGAAATTCCCATTCCCGGATTCGTACCAAACGTAATCATTGGATAAATATCCGCCGCATCAAATTCTATTTCTTCATCAAAAATCGCATCAGCATCACTTGGTAAAGTTTTCCAATACGCTACTTTTTGCTCCCACTCTTCTCCTTTCGGGGCAAATGGTTTATCTTTTAAATAAGCAAAAGTTGTTTCGTCTGGTGCAATCATTCCGCCACGAGCGCCCATTTCAATCGACATATTACAAACTGTCATTCGACCTTCCATCGACATATTCTCGAAGACATCTCCAGCATATTCACAGAAAAAACCTGTTCCAGCATTTGTTCCAACTTTAGAAATGATATACAAAATCACATCTTTTGGTTGAACATTTGGATTCAGTTTTCCGTTGACTTTGATTCGCATCGATTTCGGTTTATTCATCAACAAACATTGACTTGCAAAAACCTGTGCAACTTGGCTTGTTCCAATTCCGAAAGCAATCGCTCCAAAAGCACCATGCGTAGACGTATGACTATCACCACAAACCATACTCATTCCCGGTTGTGTAACGCCCAATTCTGGCGCAATAATGTGAACAATTCCTTGATACGGATGACCTAAGCCATAAAATGTAATATTATTTTTTTCGCAATTAATTGCTAATTGTTCTAATTGTTGTTTTGATAATGGATCTCGAACTGGCTGATCTTGATTGATCGTTGGTACATTGTGATCCGCAGTTGCGACAATTTGATCTGGACGAAAAATTGGAATATTTCTCGCTTCTAATTCTGCAAAAGCTTGTGGACTTGTTACTTCGTGAATCAAATGTTTATCAATGTAAACAACTTGTGGTCCATTTTCTACTTGGCTGACAACATGGGCATCCCACACTTTATCGAATAATGTTCTCATGCGAATTTTCTTTGTGTTGATTGGTTAAACTGATGCATTAATCCAAGTAAATCTTCGCGAACAACTTCTTTCTTCAAATCTGCGATTTCTAAAAATTGTTCATATAAAATATCTAATTCATTTTTAGATGTGTCGAAACCGATATCTTTCAGACGATAAGCTAACGCCGAACGCCCGCTACGAGCTGTCAGAATAATAGAGGATTCATTTACACCAACATCTGCTGGATTGATAATTTCGTATGTTTCACGATTTTTAATCACACCATCTTGATGAATTCCAGAACTGTGCGCAAACGCATTTGATCCTACAATTGCTTTGTTTGGTTGCACCATCATTCCCATTGTTTCAGAAGTCAATTGACTTAATTCTGTTAACATTTGAGCATTGATATCTGTATAGAAATTTAATTCTTTGTGTTGTCTAAAAATCATCACAATTTCTTCTAAAGCTGTATTACCAGCGCGCTCACCAATTCCATTAATCGTACATTCTATTTGGCGTGCTCCATTTATTGCTCCTGCAACTGCATTCGCTGTCGCTAAACCTAAATCGTTATGATTGTGACAAGAAATAATCACATTATCAATTCCTTGAACATGGTCTTTCAAATATTTAATTTTATTTCCGTACTCAAAAGGTAAACAATAACCCGTTGTATCTGGAATATTAAGAACCGTCGCACCTGCTTTGATCACTTCTTCACAAACTTGAGAAAGAAAAGTATTATCCGTTCTTCCTGCATCTTCAGCATAAAACTCAACATCATCTACAAATGTTTTTGCATAAGCAACCGCTTCAACTGCACGTTCGATAATCGCTTCACGATTCGAATTAAATTTGTGAATAATATGAGAATCCGAAGTTCCAATTCCAGTATGAATCCTTGGTTTTACCGCACATTGTAAAGCTTTGGCTGCAGATTCTATATCTTTTTTGTTTGCGCGAGTTAAACCACAAACTGTGGCATTTTTCACTAATTTTGAAATTGCATTTACGGCTTCGAAATCTCCTGGACTTGAAATTGGAAAACCAGCCTCGATAATATCAACACCTAAATCATCCAATCGAGCCGCAATTTCTAACTTCTGTTTTTTGTTTAACTTACACCCCGGCACTTGCTCTCCATCTCTCAGTGTCGTATCAAAAATTTGAATCTTCTCAGCACTCATTGCAATTAGTTTTCTTTGTTATTGTGATGTAAAATTAAAATTGTACTAACTTTAATTTCTCAAATTGAAATAGGTTTTACAATTCTTAAAGCTAAAATATTTTAATCAATTATTTTATTTTCAATTAATTACACATAATTTAATTACAATGTCAAATCATAACAAAGACGCACTATTTAGTTTAATAAAGTCGCTTAATCGTTCCGAAAAACGTCAATTCAAGCTTTATGTAAATCGTTTGCAAATTAATGCAGATGCAAAATTTTTGTTATTATTTGAAGCGTTGGATAAGTTGGAAGAATATGATGAAACGTTAATTTTGAAGAAAAAAATTACCACGAAACAACAATTATCAAATCTAAAAGCGCATTTGTACAAACAAATTTTGTTTAGCTTGAGGATGAATCCTTCGCAACAGAATTCGCGTATGCAAATACGTGAACAATTTGATTTTGCTACAATTTTATACCAAAAAGGCTTGCACAAGCAAAGTCTAAAAATGTTGGACAAAGCCAAAACTCAAGCCTTAGATTTTGACGAAAAAGCCATTGCTTATGATATTTTAGAACTCGAAAAAATTATCGAATCGCAATTTATTACGCGAAGTATTTCTGGTCGTGCAGATCAATTGATTGAGCAATCAGAAGAGTTAAGTTTACAGAATTTACAAGCAAGTAAATTATCTAATTTATCACTGAAATTGTATAGTATTTTGCTCGAAAATGGATATGCAAAAGATGAAAAAGAAATTAAGAAAATTCAGAATTTCTTTGATTCGGAAACAAAAAATATTGATTTTAAGAAATTAAAATTTAAAGAGAAATTATGGTTTTATAAAGCGAATGTTTGGTTGTCGATGTTAACGCAAAATCTACATTCTGCCTATGAATTTTCTAAAAAATGGGTTGAGTTATTTTACGAGAAAAAAGAACGAATTCTTAGTCATCCTGTTTGGTTTATCAAAGGAAATTCATATTTATTGAAGATTTTATACCTGAAAAAAAATTCGGAAGAATTCAAATTTTGGTTTGATAAATTAGAATCTGTTTACGAGATTTTACCTCAAAATGATAATGTGGAAGCGCTTTGGTTTATCAATAAATTTAATAGTAAACTGAATTATTTTTTCATTAATCCGAAAGAAAATATTAGTCCATTTTTGATTAAAGATATTTTGCGCGAAATAAAATTGCATCAACATAAAATCGATAATCATCATATTTTGGTACTTTATCTAAAGATTGCTGCGTATTATTTTCTGAATAAAGATTGGGATAATTCATTCGAATATTGTCAAAAAATAATCAATAGTGAATCGACAATTCAAGAAGATTTACATTTTTATACCTTGGTTTTGATTATGATGAATTTGTATGATTCTGGCAACGATCAAGAATTGGATACGTATTCGTACAAAACGCATCAATTCTGTAAAAAGATGAAAAATAGTAACATTATTACACGAAAAATTAGTTTGTTTTTTATTGAATTGAATGATTTGTATCCACATGAAAAAGTGAAAGCTTTTCGAGAATTAGATGATTTCTTAAAAGATTCTGACAATGAAAATTTGTTGCGTAGAAATACCAATTATATCAATCTTAGACGTTGGATGGAAGATAAAATTTAGACTTAAATTATCTGCATAAAATAATTTTAAAAATTTAGTGTTTTACATATATTTATATCTAATCAACACTAAACATGATGTACCAAGATTACAAAGTTGGCGAACATAAGGCGAACAAAGGATTGCGCTTTTTGAATTTTATTATAGATTATGTATCAATCATTTTATTGACAATGTTATTTTTCGGTTTTATAGCAATTGTTATTGTAATCATTAATCCAGAAAGCGACATTATTTATCAATTAGAAAATATAAATCCTTTGATTGATAGAGTTATCACAGTCTTTTTTTATGTTTTATTGATTTTTTTATCAGAGTTTTTAACCAAAGGACGTTCTATTGGCAAATTAGTTACCGGAACAAAAGTTGTGATGATAGATGGTTCTACACCTACCACGAAAGATTATTTTATGAGAAGTCTTTGTAGAATAATTCCTTTTAAGTTTTATCTTTTTTAGGAGAAAATGGTTGGCACGATAAGATTTCTAAAACTACAGTTGTCAATAAAAAAGCTTTTGAATTAGATTTATCACAAGCAGACAACATCGAAAGTATCGGAAAAACAGAGTTTGAATAATTTTCTATAAAATAAAATCTATTCAAATTATCTCAAAACAATAATTTATGTAAAAAATCATTGTTTTTTCTGCGTATTATTTCGCAAAAAAGGCTATTTATTAATACCTTTGCAACGTAAATATATTTTTGAGAAATGGAAAAACAACCTCAAGAGGTAGTGTTAGTTGGTGCTGGTATCATGAGTGCTACTTTAAGCATACTTCTTAAAAAAATAAATCCGGCTATTAAGATTTCTGTTTTCGAAAAATTAGATAAGATTGGATTTGAAAGTTCTGATGCTTTCAATAATGCAGGTACTGGTCACTCTGCTTTTTGCGAATTGAATTATACGCCAATGGACAAAAATGGAGTGGTTAATATTGATAAAGCAATTAATATTGCAAAACAATTTGAAACTTCTAAAGAGTTTTGGTCTTACTTAGTCGAAAATAATTACGTTTCTTCTCCCGAAAAATTCTTACGTCCTACTCCACACATGTCTTTTGTTTGGGGCGATGACGATGTAAATTTCTTGAAAAAACGTTACGAAAAATTATCTCAACATCCTTTATTTAAGGATATGGAATATTCTGATGATGTTTCTAAAATCAAAGAATGGGCTCCATTAATTGTTGATGGTAGAAAAGGTAATGAAAAAGTCGCGGCAACGCATATGAACTTGGGAACTGATGTGAATTTTGGTGAATTAACGCGTCAAATTTTCAAAGGTTTACAAGACAAAAAAGAAATTACGTTAGAAACTGAACACGAAGTAAAAGACTTAACTCGTCTTAGCAACGGAAAATGGGCAGTTAAAGTAAAAGATTTAAAATCTGGAAATAACAAAGCACTTAATGCTGATTTCGTATTTATTGGTGCAGGTGGAGGAGCAATTTTATTGTTGCAAAAATCTGGAATTCCAGAATCGAAAAAATTTGGTGGTTTTCCAGTTGGTGGACAATGGTTAATTTGTCAAAACGAAGAAGTCATCAAAAAACATCATGCAAAAGTATATGGAAAAGCAAAAATTGGTGCACCACCAATGTCTGTTCCTCACTTAGATACACGTGTTATTGATGGAAAACAATCTTTATTATTTGGACCATTTGCAACATTCTCAACAAAATTCTTAAAATACGGATCTAATTGTGATTTATTCAAATCTGTAAACTTAGGAAACGTAGGATTTTTGATGAATTGTGGTTTAAACAATATCGATTTAACAAAATACTTGGTAGAACAAGTGATGTTGTCTAAAGCGAAAAAAGTAGAAGAATTACAAGAATATTTCCCAGAAGCGAAATTAGACGATTGGTTCGAACAAACTGCTGGACAACGTGTACAAGTAATCGAAAAACAAGACGGAAAAGGAGTTTTGAAATTTGGTACAGAAATCGTTACATCTCAAGATGGAACAATGTCTGCTTTATTAGGAGCATCTCCAGGAGCATCTACATCTGTTAGCGCAATGTTGAACTTGATGAAACAATGTTTCCCAGACTTGATGAAAAACAACTGGAACGAAGCGATCAAAGAAATGATTCCTTCTTACGGTGAAGATTTAGCACAAGCTGAATTAGTTGAAGCATCAAGAGCACGTACAACTAAAGTGCTTAAAATTTTAGATTAAGATTTTCTTACATCATATAATTATAAATCCTGATATTCATTTATCAGGATTTTTTTGTTTTAAGTAAATAATAACTTTTATAATTACTCAATATATATTTTAGATTGAGTTTCTATCGTTGTTAATTCACTAAAATTAAATTGTATATAGCCAGCCTCACCTTCTTTTTTATTCAAATTAAGTTTAGAACGCCCAATTTCTTGATTATTCATATCTTTTATTTTAACTAAAATATCGCCGTTAAAATCTTTATTGAAAATTAGATAAATTTCTAAAGTATTTGGATTTGTATTTAATATTTTCCCCATCTCAACTCCTTTATTTTTTAATGGATCTAAAATAAAAGCTTCATTTTTTAAAGTTTTTTCAACACCATCATAAGTTGATTTTCCAAAAGAAGTTGCAGAACGACCAGTAAGATCTCCTGTTTTTGAAGACACATTAACAATAAAATCATCTCCTTCGTTCACAATTTTATTATAAGTTTTTGTTACAGTAAGATAAATAGTAAAAATACTTAAAGCAATACACAAAAATAAACTAATAAAAATAGAGCTTTTATAGCCTTTTTGTTTCTTGATGAAAACCTTATAAATGCTAAAAAGCATAAATGCAAATAGTACAATTATTGCAACTATTAAAATGATTATTTTTACCATAGGTTGTTTGGTTTTAATTATTTATAAATCCTAAATCAATATAAAATTTTTATCTGATTTTACAAAATATCATTCATTTATCAGGATTTAATTTTTACACAAAACTTAAAAGCATAAAAAAAGGTTTAAGAATAAATTCTCAAACCTTTTAATTTTTTCTGAACATCTTAGTCTTTCTTGTCTTCGCTTTTGATAATTTCGTATTCAACTTGCATCACTCCTGTGTTGGTGTGACCAATTTCGCTGAATGCAGCTTGACTTAAGTCTAAAACTCTAGATTTAGCGTATGGACCTCTGTCGTTGATTTCTACAACCACAGATTTACCATTTCTGATATTCGTAACTTTTACTTTCGTACCAAATGGTAAAGACTTATGGGCAGCCGTTAGTTCGTGTTTGTCGTACGTTTCACCACTAGCTGTCTTGCGTCCGTGGAATTTGTCTCCATACCAAGAAACAACTCCTGTCGAGATTTTTCGAGCACTATTCTCGATAAGTTCTCCAACCAACTTTTCATCTTCAACTGATAATGTATCTTTTTTGATGGTATCATTATCAATATCGTTACTAAATCTTTTCTCAGAAGCTGGCATAATAATTGTATCATTATTACCAGAATCCTTAAAAATTTTACCATCAGCATTTGCTATTGGAAAAATCATTAACATTGCTATAAACGCTGTAATGCTTTTCGTCATCCTTTAGATATTTCTGATTTACTTTGCAAATTTAAGGGTATAAACAGCTTCTTGTTTAGAATTATTCTAATCGATTGATTTTTAATTCTAAAATCTCTTGTGCTTTGCGAATTTAGATGCCTACAGCGATTTGTTAATTTAATGTTAAAATAAACTTATAATCCCAATTTTTTTGGCAATTATTTGTTTAAATCGGATATGTTATTGATAATCAATAAATAATCATTTTGTATAATTTGAAGAAATTTATCAAATAAAGAAATAAAAAAGGTAAAGTTTACAAAACTTTACCTTTTCTTAATTTTTAAAGATCTAAAAATCAATTATAAACTAGCTAAAATGTCTTTTACTTTAGCTGAAATTAATTTTCCTTCCGCTTTACCAGCTAATTTAGATGAAGCAGCTCCCATTACTTTTCCCATATCTTTTGGAGAAGTAGCGCCAACCTCTGCAACAATTTCTGTAATTGCAGCTGTTAATTCTTCGTCTGATAATTGAGCAGGTAAAAATTGTTGAATAACTTCTGCTTGCGCCAATTCTTTTTCAGCTAATTCTGCACGGTCGTTTGCTTCGAATTGTTCAGCAGCTTCTTTACGTTGTTTTACTAATTTTTGTAATAAAGCAATTTCTTGATCTTCTGATAATTCTCCGTTAGCACCAGATGTTTTTGCTAATAATAATTCAGATTTTACAGCTCTTAAAGCTTCTAAAGCAACAGTATTTTTAGCTTTCATCGCTTCTTTTAACTGTGCCATTATTTGAGTTTCTAAATTCATTTGTTTTGCTTTTAGACTACAAATTTAAGACAAAAAAAGGCTCATCGCAAAAGCAATGAACCTTTTCTATAATAAGAATATTTTTTACGAGTGATCGTTTGTTAATCTACGTTATCGTGTAGAAAATTGTTTGGACGAATTTGTGTTTCGTTGTTACGATTCGTTCCGACAGAAAAATCAGAAGATTGATTATCATTACGATCAGATAAATTCAATCCTTGACGTTTGTAAGCAGGAATTGCTTCGTATTCGTCTACTTGAGAATTCGTCATCGTATTGTTGAATTTAAAATTAAATTGTTTCAAACGATTTCTTCTCTCTTCAATCATACTATTCAATTCAGGATCATTTGATTGCTCAATTGGCTGATTAAATGGGTCTACAGCAACTTGCACTTCTTCTGCTTGTGGTGCAGTTGATTGAGCTACATTAGACTGAATTGGTTCTACATTTCCATATCCTTCGTTCTTTGGAGCTTGGTATCCAGTATAATTATTTTGAGGATAATTTGACTGTTCTGAAGCTACAGGATTAGAATATGAATTATATGTTTGATTATTATTTACATTATTCGTTGGTTCTTGCGGACGATTAAAATCAGATTTTAAACGTGGTTCGAAATCATCATAAGAACGTCTTTCTTGTACTGGCTCATCTTCAATATCATCTAAAACATAACGCTTTGGAGAATTATTTTCTTCGAAAGATTCTTCTGGCGTATTGTGATAAGTTTGTTGTTGAAAACTTTGGTTAATATCTGCTTGACGATAATTATTTTGAGGAGCCTCTGGCGTTTGATTTTGTTGAGGCGTTTGTTGTGCTTGTTGAGAAGCATTAGAACGACCAAAGTCTAACGTCATTGGTTTTACACGATTCACAAAAGGTTGCTCAACTGATAATGTTTTATTTATTGGTTGTTCTTCCTCTAATGTGTGTACAATTTTTTGTTCCTCTTTTCCTGTATATGCTTGATCTTCTGTAGGAAAACCAGTTGCCACAACAGTTACAGAGATAGAATCTCCTAAATCTAAATCTTCACCAATACCCATGATAATATTTGCACTATTACCAGCTTCTTGTTGAATGTAATCATTGATAATACCGATTTCGTCCATTGTAATTTCGTTATTACCAGACAAAATCAATAACAATACGTTACGTGCTCCTGTAATTTTGTTGTTGTTTAACAATGGAGAATCTAAAGCAGAAGAAATTGCATCTTTCGCTTTGTTTTCACCAGAACCTTGAGCAGATCCCATGATTGCTGTACCAGAATTTTTAAGTACTGTACGCGCATCACGTAAATCGATGTTCATTGCATAGTGTTGTGTAATAACTTCTGCAATTCCTTTAGCTGCTGTTGTTAAAACCTCATCAGCTTTTGAGAAACCATTTTTGAAACCTAAGTTTCCATATAATTCACGTAATTTATCATTGTTAATAACAATCAATGAATCTACGTTTTGTCTTAATTTTTCGATACCTTTTTCGGCTTGTTCCAACCTCATTCTTCCTTCGAAAAAGAATGGCGCTGTAACAATCCCTACAGTTAAAATATCCATTTCTTTTGCAATACCAGCAATTACTGGTGCTGCACCGGTTCCTGTACCACCACCCATTCCGGCAGTAATAAAGACCATTTTAGTTCCTTCGTCTAAAACAGCTTTTACATCATCCATACTTTCGATAGCAGATTGCTCTCCTACCTCGGGATTTGCTCCAGCTCCTAAACCTTCTGTTATTGCTTGTCCTAATTGAATTCTTGTTGGTACTGGACTATTTGCTAATGCTTGAGAGTCCGTATTACAAATTACAAATTCTACACCTGCAATTCCTTGTTCAAACATGTAGTTTACGGCATTACTACCTCCACCACCTACTCCGATTACTTTGATAGCTTGAGATCGGCTCTTTGGTAAGTTGAACATAATATCTCCTGTTAACATATCACTCATATTCTTCTTATTAAATTGGTTCGTAATTTATTCTAGTTTATTCTTATTATTCAGTTTCGTTGATCATTTGGATAAATTTATCCGTCCATTTCGAAAAGAAATTTTTCTTTTCTGGTTTAGATTTAGCTTCTTTCTTTTCTCCAATTTCTTGATCCAAGAATTCGTCTACTACTTCTTCTCTTTTTGGTTTTTGGATAATTTCTTCCTCAACAACAATTTCAGCTTTTACAGTCTTTATTTGTTGTGTTGGTTGAATTCCAATTTCTAATTCTTCTTGGTTATTTAAATTATTAATAACTGGTTTTTCATAAATTTCGTGCTGATAATTCGCCGCTAATTCTTCTAAACCTTTCATTAATAATCCAACAGATGTTGCATATTCTGGTCCGCTAATTTCCTCAGCTTTTGCTCCGACAATATGTTCGTTAGAGTATCCAATTCTTACATCCATTCCTGTTACATATTCTGTAAGTTGACGAATGTGTTTCAATTTAGATCCACCACCTGTTAAAACGATTCCTGCAATCAATTTTTTGTTTTGATCTTCGCAACCGTAGTTTTTCAATTCCAAATATACTTGTTCCAAAATTTCCTGCACACGTGCATGAATAATTTGTGACAATCTTTTTAATGATATTTCTTTTGCTTCGCGTCCTTTTAAACCAGGAATCGATACAATTTCTGTTTCTTTATTTTCTCCTGGCCAAGCAGAACCAAATTTTTCTTTTAAAGCTTCGGCTTGCTTTCCAATAATAGAACATCCAACTTTAATGTCTTCTGTAATCACATTTCCTCCAAACGGAATAACAGATGTGTGACGAATAATATTATCCTTAAAAATTGCAATATCCGTTGTTCCACCACCTATATCAATCAATGCAACACCAGCTTCTTTTTCTTCTTCGCTAAGCGCAGCACTAGACGATGCAATTGGTTCTAAAGTAATACTTGCCAAACGTAAACCAGCAGCTTTTACACAACGTGCAATATTTCGGATAGATGAAACTTGCCCTACAACCACATGGAAATTAGCCTCTAAACGGCTTCCGTACATTCCGATTGGTTCGCGGATTTCGCCTTCGTTATCAACCTTAAATTCTTGAGGAAGAACATGGATAATTTCTTCTCCAGGTAACATGACCAATTTATATACTTGATTTGTTAATAACTTTAAATCATTATCATCAATCACGTCTTCTGAATTGGTACGAGTAATGTAATCGCTATGTTGTAAACTACGAATATGTTGTCCGGCAATACCAACAGTAACATCAGTAATTTTGACACCAGATGACCTTTCAGCCTTATCAATTGCTTCTTTTATCGAGTTGATGGTTTGTGTAATATTATTCACAACACCTCTGTGTACACCCAAGCTTTTTGCTTGTCCGTGTCCAAGAATCTCAATTTTTCCGTTTTCATTTTTTCGTCCGACAAGCGCTACAATCTTTGTAGTCCCTATGTCTAAGCCAACTGCAATCTTACTATTGTTCTCCATTTTTTATTCGTTTGGTTGCTACAACTTGGTTTACAAATTTCAAGCTCAATTTTTCATAATCTTCAGTTCCTATAAAATCAATGTATTGATTATAGAATAATTTTAGATTATGTAACTTCTGTTCAAAGTTGTTTAAAGTTCCTAATTCTATATAATAGTTTCCTGTGTTTACAATTAAATTAAAAGAACGTTGTCCCACTTTTTGAATGGCTATGATGTGATTTTTTAATAAATCGTCTGCTTTCAAAGCTTGAACAAATTTACTCAAATCCTCATATTCATTCGGTTTTACATCACCAGAAACTAAGATTACATCTGCTGAATTTAATTTAGATAAAGGCATTTTTCCGCCTTTTGTTGTCAAATAAAATTCATTTTTCAGCGTCTTTATTCTTGCTACTGCTGAGTTTGCTTTTATGTCAAGTCGTAAATGTCCGTTGATATCTTTACTTACTTGTACAGAATCTACAAAAGGACTCTCACTTACTTTTTGTTCGATTTCCTTAACATTCACATCTCGTAGAGATTGTTTCAGAATGTCTTTTCCATCTTTGTTGATAATTTCTCTTATCGATTCATCATTAATAAAATAATTATCAACTGGCTGAACAAACGCCACGTCAATTTTATTCACTGTACGCGAAGCATTCTTAATTACCGTAAAACTAATCAAACCGATTAGCAAGGCAACTCCAAAAATCACTTTTATGATTTTCAATTTACGCTTCACTTAACCACTCTTTTATTGGTTTAACAATTGTATCAATATTTCCTGCTCCAACAGTCAATAATACATCAAAATCTTGTTTTTTGATGTTTGCTAAACTATCTTCTAATGAAGATACTATTTTTTCATTTAAATTCACCTTTTCTAGCAACCAATTTGAAGTAATTCCTTCGATTGGTAACTCTCTGGCAGGATAAATGTCTAATAAAATCAAACTATCTAACTGCGATAAACTTTGTCCAAATTCTTCTGCGAAATCTCTTGTACGTGTAAATAAGTGAGGCTGAAATACTCCCAATACTTTTTTACCCGGATAAAGTTCACGAACTGAACGAATTGCTGCATTCAATTCTGTTGGGTGATGTGCATAATCGTCAATGTAAATTTTTCCATTTGCTTCGAAACGATTAAAACGTCTTTTAACTCCAACAAAAGTTGATAAAGCTTCTTTTATTTTATCATGAGGAACACCCATATAATCTGCAACAGCCAAAGCCGCAACCGCATTTTCCATATTGTGATGTCCTGGTAATAAAATTCCGACATCTGTTAATGAACCATTTGGCGTTTTTACATCAAACACATAATGTCCGTCAATAATTCTTACATTGTGCGCATCGTAATCTGCATCCAAATCCACTCCATATGTAAAAGCTCCTTCGAAAGGCAAACCTTTGTGAACAAATAATTTTTCTTCGACAATTGCTGCAAATTCTTGAAACGATTTTTTCACTTCATCACGTTCTCCATAAATATCCAAATGATCAGCATCATCACTTGTGATAATCGCTAATTTTGGAGAAAGACGTAAGAAAGAACGGTCAAATTCATCGGCTTCTGCAACTGTATATTTAGAACCATTTAAGATGATATTCGAATCGTAATTTTCTGCAATACCACCTAAAAAAGCTGTACATTCTACATTAGCAACTTTTAGAATATGTCCTAAAATAGACGAAGTCGTTGTTTTTCCGTGCGTTCCCGCAACACCAATATTGTATGTATGTTTGGTAATTTCACCTAACACTTCAGAACGCTTCATTACTTTAAAATCATTCACTAAAAAATAATTTAGTTCTGAATGATCTTTTGGTACCGCTGGCGTATAAATTACCAACGTATTTTCTGGATTAATTCCTGCTGGAATTAACTCGATGTTATCTTCGAAATGAATATCAATTCCTTCAGCAATCAATTCAGTTGTTAACTCGGTTTGTGTTTTATCATAACCAGCAACTTCTTTTCCGATTGACTTGAAGAAACGTTCCAAAGCACTCATTCCGATTCCTCCTGCACCGATGAAATAATAATATGTTTTATCTAAAATATTCATTATAATAAATTCAATAATATATCTACAATCTCTTTTGTCGCATTCGGTTTCCCTAATTGCTTAATGTTTTGAGATAATTTATTTTTTAATTCTTCATTGTTCGCCAAAGCAATTACTTCTTTGACTAAAATTTGTTTTGCATCTGCATCTTTCACCATAATCGCTGCATCCTTCTCAACCAATGCTTGTGCATTTTTGGTTTGATGATCTTCTGCTGCTGTTGGCAATGGAAGCAAAATAGTTGCTTTTCCAACAATACACAATTCCGAAATTGCCATTGCTCCTGCACGAGAAACAATCATATCCGAAGCTGCATACGCATCTTTCATGTTATAAATAAATTCGGTTACATGAATCGTTGGATATTTATCGCCAACCAAATTTTTGATTTTTTGATAATCTAACTTTCCTGTTTGCCAAATCAATTGAACGCCACTTGCAACAAATTCGTCAAGGTTTTCTAACCAAGCGTTGTTCATTGCTCTTGATCCTTGCGAACCTCCAACAGATAAAATAGTTGGTTTTTCTGGATCTAATCCAAAAGCTGAAATTGCTTCTGCCTTTGATGGTAAATTTTGAAAAATTTCGGCACGAATAGGATTTCCTGTATAATGCACTTTTTCTTGTGGAAACTGTGAAATTCCTTCGTAAGCTGTACAAATTGCACTCGCTTTATTTTTCAAAATTTTGTTGGTAACTCCCGGAAACGAATTTTGTTCTTGTAATAAAATCGGAACATTTTTGCTTCCTGCTACCCACAACATTGGTCCACTTGCATAACCTCCTGTACCAACAGCTAAATCTGGCTGAAAATCTTTGTAGATTTTTTTTGCAAGACTTAAGCTTTTTATCAATTTAAAAGGGAACTTTAAATTCGCTTTCATGTTACTTCTATCAAATCCAGAAATTGGCAAACCTTTTATGTCATATCCAACTTTTGGCACTTTTTCCATTTCCATTCTTCCTTCTGCTCCAACGAACAAAATTTGTGCATCTGGCAAACGTCTTTTAATTTCGTCTGCAATTGCAATGGCTGGATAAATATGTCCACCTGTTCCTCCGCCGCTTATTAAAACTTTAGGCGATGTCTTCGATGTATTCTTCACTTAATACTTTTCTATCTTGTTCTAATTCTTCTTGCGATTTAATCTGAGTACTTACACTCAAAATTATTCCGAACGAAATACATGTCATCCAAATGGATGTTCCTCCGTAACTAATCATTGGTAATGGTTGCCCCGTTACTGGAATTAAATTAACCGCTACCGCCATGTTTACCATTGCTTGTATAATAATTGGTAAGCCCACTGCAAACACAAGTAGCGTACCAAAAACGGTATGAATCTTTGATGCGATGATACAAATCCGTATTAAAATCAGAAGGAAAATTCCAATTAATAGAATTGCACCAATTGCACCATATTCTTCTACAATAATCGCGAAGATAAAATCGGATGATGACTGAGGTAAAGTTTGTTTGAAAACACTTTTTCCTGGTCCAGCCATTTCATTCAATCCTCTTGCAATTGCAGCTTTTGCGTGTAAAACTTGATAACTTTCTAATCCAGAATCATCATTAAATTTCTCGATACGTGACATCCATGTGTGCACACGAGAATTTGTTACTAAATCTGGTCGAGATAAAGCCATCCACACAAATCCGCCACCAAGAATAAAACCTACCGCAGCAATTGTAAATAAATATTTGAATGGAAATCCACCAATAATCAACAATATTCCACACATTCCAGCTAACATCAACGCTGTTGAACCATTAGAAGGAAAGATTAATCCTACAATTACAATAATTGGTAAGAATAATGGAACTGCTGTGTTTTTCCACGTATATTCTTTGTCTCTATTTTTTGTCAAATAACGAGCTATATAAATCAACAACGCTTGCGAAGCAATCATCGAGGGTTGAATACCAATTCCAGTTCCCGGAATCGTTAACCAACGTGCAGCATTTGCACCTCCAATGGTTTGTCCTTGTACGAGCGTTATTGCCAAAACTCCAGAAAGTATAACAACAGCTGTTAAAGCAAACAAACCAAACCAACGATAATCAATACGTTGTAATCCATAAATGATAAATAAACCAATTAATAAAATCACTGCGTGTTTACCTAAATGCCCAAAAATAGTACCCGATCCTACCGTATACACCAAGTTAGAACTTGCTGAATAAACAGGTAAAAACGAAAATAGTGCTAACAATAAAATGAAAGCCCAAAGCGGTTTATCGCCTTTAAAATATTTTTGTACGATGTTAGACATTGGTTGGTTGTGTTATTATAATTTGCGTACGTTTTCTTTAAATTGATCTCCACGATCTTCATAACCATTGAACAAATCGAAACTTGCACAAGCTGGTGACAGAAGAACCGTTTCTCCTTTTGTTGCTAATTTATATGATTGCTCTACACAATCTTTCATTGTATTTGTCTCAACAATTGTATCGATATATGGACTGAAAAAATCAACAATTTTTGCGTTATCAACACCCAAACAAACAATTGCTTTCACTTTCTTTTTCACGAAAGGTAAAACTTCGTTGTAATCGTTTCCTTTATCAGTTCCTCCAACAATCCAAACAACTGGCTTTGTCATACTTTCCAAAGCAAAATATGTTGCATTCACATTTGTTGCTTTAGAATCGTTGATAAAATCAATTCCTCCAATTGTCAAAACAGGCTCTAAACGATGTTCAACAGATTTGAAATCTGATAAACTCTTTTTTAAATCCTCATTATTGATATCAATAATTTTTGCAGCTACAGCCGCAGCCAATGAGTTAGAAACATTGTGTTTTCCAATTAATCCTAAATCATTCACTAACATTGTAAAATCACCATTCGAATCGTTCACACGGAACAATTCATTGTTTGCGTATGCTTCATTTGTTGCATCCATCATTGTGAACGGTTTGCGATGAGCACGAATATCAATCTGATCAATCATCTCCATTGTTTTTGGATCATCCAAATTGTAGATAAAATAATCGTTTTCATCTTGGTTTTCAGTAATTCTGAATTTAGCCTTTGCATACAAATCAAACTGATAATTGTATTGGTCTAAATGATCTGGTGTAATGTTCAGCAAAATCGCAACATACGGTTTGAAATCTGTTTTGATATCATCTAACTGAAAACTACTTACTTCTAATACATAATAATCGAAGTTGTCTTCTGCGACAGATTTTGCAAAACTTTTTCCGATGTTACCACCTAATCCTACATTTAATCCAGCTTGCTTTAGGATATGGAACATCAAACTTGTTGTTGTTGTTTTTCCATTAGATCCTGTAATCGCAATAATTTTTGCATCTGTATAACGAGACGCAAATTCAATTTCAGAAATAATTGAAATTCCTTTTTCTTCTAATTTCTGAATTAGCGCTGCTTTTTTTGGAATACCTGGACTTTTCATTACTTCATCGGCATTCAGAATTAATTCTTCTGTGTGCTGACCTTCTTCATAAGCAATTCCGTGCTCCTCCAAAAGTTGTTTATACTTGTCTTTTATTTGTCCCATGTCCGAAAGAAAAACATCAAAATTTTCTTTCTTCGCAAGAATAGCTGTTCCTACGCCACTTTCTCCTCCTCCTAAAACGACTAATCTTTTCATTTTTTATCTAATCTTTAAGGTAATAATACTAATTACCGCTAAAATGATTCCGATGATAATTGCACGCACCACGATTTTACTTTCGTGATAACCTAACTTCTGAAAATGGTGATGTAGAGGAGACATCAAAAAGATTCTACGACCTTCACCAAATTTCTTTTTCGTGTACTTGAAATAAGACACTTGTAACATTACTGATAAACTTTCTGCGAAAAATATTCCGCACAAAATTGGTAGTAACAATTCTTTACGAACGATAATTGCTAAAACAGCAATAATTCCTCCGATTGTTAAACTTCCTGTATCACCCATGAACACTTGAGCCGGATAAGTATTGTACCAAATAAATCCGATCAAACCTCCAAGGAAAGCTCCACAGAAAATCAAGACTTCTTCTGAACGCGGAATAAACATAATGTTCAGATAATCGGCAAACATTAAGTTTCCAGAAACGAAAACAAACATCGAGATTGCCGCCATAATTACAGCCGAACTACCTGCTGCTAAACCGTCGATTCCATCTGTTAAATTTGCTCCATTCGAAACTGCTGTAATGATAAAAATTACCGCAAAAATAAAAATCGCTGCAACCGCCCATGTTGGTCGATCTTGCGCATCCATCCAAAATAAAATATCAGAATAGTTAAATTCATTTCCTTTCACGAAAGGCATTGTTGTTTCCAACGTTTTTTCTTCAGGACCAAATTTTATTTGTCGGCTGTATTCTGTTTGTTCTGTTCCTACAGGCGTTTTTACTCTATTTTCTTGATGTTTTACGGTAACTGTTGGACTGAAATAAAGCATTAATCCAACTACAACTCCAAGACCAACTTGTCCTAAAATTTTAAATTTACCTTGTAAACCTTCTTTGTTTTTTCTAAAAACTTTGATGTAATCGTCTAAAAAACCAATCACACCTAACCAAATTGTTGAAACCAACAAAATGATAATGTAAATATTATCTAATCTCGCAAAAAGTAAAGTAGGAATTAATGTTGCCAAAATGATAATTAAACCACCCATTGTTGGCGTTCCTGCTTTTTCGATTTGTCCTTTTAAACCTAAATCACGAACAATTTCGCCCATTTGTTCTTTACGTAAATAACTGATGATTCGTTTTCCGTAAAACAAACTGATGAACATTGCCAATAAAATTGCCATTCCCGCGCGGAAAGACGTGTATTGAAACATACGCGCTCCTGGAAAATGGATACCTTCTAAATAATCAAATAAATAGTATAACATTCTTTATTTGTTCAATATTTTACTCAATTCTGATGCAACTTCTACATCAGAAAAATGTGTTCTTACTCCGTTAATTTCTTGATACGTCTCGTGACCTTTTCCCGCAATCAAAATAATATCTTTTGGTTCGGCCATTTTAAGTGCTGTTTTTATAGCTTCTTTTCGATCTGTAATCTTCAAGGTGCGATTATAAAATTGCGCTTTTACACCAACTTCCATCTCGCGAAGAATTTCTTCTGCATCTTCGGTTCTTGGATTATCTGATGTAAAAATGGCAAGATTAGATTTTTCGCTCGCGATATCCGCCATTTCTGGACGTTTTGTTTTATCACGATCTCCACCACAACCTACAACTGTTATTAGTTTTTCATTTTTGGTACGAATTCCTTCGATTGTATCCAATACATTTTCTAACGCATCAGGCGTATGTGCATAATCTACGATTACGATAATTCCTGATTCTGTTTTGAATGTTTGAAAACGACCATCAACATTTCCAAGTGTACTCAATGCTTTTAGAACTTCTAATTCATCTTGTCCTAAAATTGACGCCACACCAAAAACTAATAATAAATTATATGCATTGAATTGACCAATTAATGATGTCCAGAATTCTTTTCCATTGAATTCTAATTGCATTCCATCAAATTGGTGTTCAATAATTTTTCCTTTAAAATCTGCATCAGTTTTTAGTGCGTACAATTTTTTCGTAGCAACTGTATTCTGAAGCATTACTTTTCCGTTTTTATCATCTGCATTCGAAATCGCTGTAGACGTTTTTGGTAAATCGTCGAAGAATTTCTTTTTTGCTGCAAGATAATTTGCAAACGTTTTGTGATAATCTAAATGATCATGTGTGATATTCGTAAATCCAGCCACTTCGAAATGCAAACCAGCAATTCTATTTTGATGAATTCCGTGCGAAGAAACTTCCATAAAAGCAAATTCGCAACCTCTATCTACCGCTTCGCGAAACATTTTGTTCAATGTCAAAATATCTGGCGTTGTATGCGTAGACGGAATCACTTCACCATCAATCACAATTTTAATCGTCGAAATTAATGCACAAGCATAACCTAATTTTGTAAACAATTCGTACAACAAAGTTGTCGTTGTTGTTTTTCCATTCGTACCTGTAACTCCAACAAGTTTTAAATCTTTTGTTGGATTTCCATAAAAGTTAGAAGCTAAAATACCTAATGCAATCGTTGAATTCTCAACTTTCACATACGTTACTCCATCAACTAAATTTTCTGGCAAAACTTCGCAAACAATTGCTTTAGCACCTAAACCAATCGCTTTTTCTATATACTGATGACCGTCAACTGTAACTCCATTTACAGCGACAAAAACATCATCTTTTGATACTTTTCTTGAATCAAATTGAATATTATTGACTTCAACTTTTGTTGAACCAATCGTTTCTGAGATGGAAACTTTATATAATAAATCAACTAAATTTCTCATCCTTCCAACATTAAATAAATTGTCTCACCCTTCTTAAATCTTGTTCCCGCAGGAATGGATTGATTTGTTACTTTTCCAAACCCTGAATATTGTACATCTAATCCTAAATTTTCTAATACCGGAATTGCTTTAGATCCTGTATGACCAGTCACATTTGGTACTATATTTTTAGAATTACTAACATTAATATCATCTCCTTTTTTAAACTCTCTCACTGCGTTCTTTTTTACTAAATCGCGTGGCAAAGGTATGGGAGTTTTTGAATATACCCAATCGGCAATTTTCTTAAAAACCGGAGCAGTTACACTACCTCCATAAAACCCTTTGGCTGTATTTGGTTTGTGCACAACTACGATACAAGAATACTTTGGTTTTTCTGCTGGAAAATATCCTGCAAATGAAGCACGATATTGCATTCCTTTACCATCTCGCTTCCAATAATCAACACGAGCTGTACCAGTTTTACCAGCAATATCATAATTACTATTACTAATAATACGTCCCGTTCCTTGTTCTACTGCACCACGAAGCATTTCTTGCATTTGCTTTACATTTTCCAAAGACGTTAGTTGATCTACTAAAACAACAGGTTCGAAAACTTTATCAGGTTCACCTTTACGCGTGATTTTATCCATAAATAATGGCTTCAACATTTTACCATTATTTGCCACGGCATTGTAGAAAGTCACAATTTGAATTGGAGTTAACTGTAAACCATATCCATAACCCATTACAGGCAACGTAATATTACTCCAAGATTTACTATCTGGACGGTGCATAATTGGACTTCCTTCTCCAAGAATATCTACTCCAAGAGGCGAAGTCATATGCCATTTATCCATTTTTTTGAAGAAAGCTTTCGGGTTTTCTCCGTAATATTTATTTATAATTTTAGCTGTACCAATGTTAGACGATTTTTTCATCACGCCATCTACAGTCAATGTTCCATAACCGTGTGTATCTGTAATCGTACGACCATAGAATTTATAACTTCCACCTCCCGTTTCTACTGTCGAATTTTTATTGATAAAACCATCATCCATTGCAGCTAGCAACGAAACCGTTTTGAAAGTAGATCCTGGCTCTGCAGCTTCACCAACCGCATAGTTATAATCGTCGATATATGTTCCATCTTTTTTGCGAGATAAATTCACAATTGCACGAACTTTCCCTGTCTGAACTTCCATCACAACAACACTTCCGTGTTGCGCTTCAAATTCAGAAAGTTGTTTGTACAAAGCATCATAAGCAACCATTTGTAAATCGGCATCTATTGTTGTGTAAACAGATGAACCTGCTTGAGGCTCTTGCTCCCAACTTTTCATTGGTTTCCATTTTCCACGTCCCATAAATTGCTCCCAACGACGACCTTCAATACCGCTTAATAAGTCAGAATAAGCTCCTTCTAATCCAACTTTTCCACGTTGATCATCGTAACCAATTGTACGAACACCAATATCTTGAACAATTAATTCTCGTTTTGATTCAGTTTCATGAATAAACCCACCTTTGTTTTGACCTTTGTTGAAGATTGGAAATTTTTTGATGCGCTGATATTGCTCATAATCCAAATCTTTCACCAACATCATGTAACGATTTTTCTTTTTACGTTCTGTAGAAAATTTGTCGTAAAAATAAGAGGGAGATTTTGTAAACATCTTACCTAAAGAATCGGCAAGATTGTGCATTTCTGTTTTGAATAATTCATCTTTGATCACCGTCAAATCCACATAAACATTGTGTTTTGTAACAGTTGTAGCCATTAATGCGCCATTAGAAGCATATAAATTACCACGTTCCGCCGTAACGGTATCTAATCTAAAGTTATTCTTTTCAGCAAAACGCTCTAATTCAACCCCTTCTACAATATTAATTCGAAACATAAAAACAATAATAAAGATGGCCCAAATCGCAAGCGCGCCGGCAAATACCCATCCTTTGATGACAATATTGTTTTTATTTTTCGCTGACTTCGTCATAAACTTTGTCTACTATATAATAAGGTTGTTTATCTGGAATTTTCAAACCATACACTGCTGTACGCTCCAAAATTTCCGTTTCTAATTGCATACGCATCAAATCGCGATGCTTATCTGTATATTGAGATTTTAAATCTTCTACTTTATCTTGCAATTCAGCGATTCGAACCACTTTTCGATCAACTAAATGCGAACTCGAAATACTCAAAAAAGCCAAACCTACCAGATACAACATAAACTTCCAGTTTTGTTCTGAGCCAGTTTTAATTAAAAACTCACCTCTCAACAAACCTGTAAAAGTTTTTTTCTCTGGTAATATTTTTTTCTTTTTTGCCATTCCTATTTATTAATCCTCATTACGAACCGCAATACGCATTTTCGCACTACGCGCTCTTGGATTTTCATTAATTTCTTCTTGCGTTGGCACAATCACCTTTGATTGTAAAGGTTTGAAAGGCGCCGACCAATTTCCAAAAACATCACGTTCAGGCTCTCCTTCAAACATTCCGTTTTTCATGTAGCGTTTTGTTAAGCGATCTTCTAACGAATGATACGAAATAATCACCAAGCGACCACCTGGCTTTATCACTTCTCCACATTGCGTCAACATCTCTTTCAATGCAGCCATTTCATCATTTGCTTCAATACGTAATGCTTGAAACATTTGAGCGAAAAATTTATTTTCTTTCATTTTTGGAATGAATGAAAAAATTTGCTTCAACTCATCAATTGTATTAATTTGTTTATCCGCTCTTGCTTTTACAACTTCTCTCGCTAAACGATACGAACCTTGCAATTCCCCAAAATCATAAAAAACACGCGCAAGATCTTCTTCTTCGTATTCGTTAATAATTGTTTTGGCAGATAATTTTGCATTCTGATTCATTCGCATATCCAATTCTCCATCAAAGCGAGTTGAAAAGCCTCGTTCTGGTGTATCAAACTGATGAGAAGAAACTCCCAAATCACCCAAAACACCGTCAACTTGCTTTATTCCACGAAATCTTAAATTATTTTTCAAGAATCTAAAATTTTGCTCAACTAACTCAAATCGATTATCATCAATTTTATTACGAACCGCATCTACATCTTGATCAAATGAAAATAATTTCCCATTTTGATCCAAACGACTTAATATTTCACGTGAGTGTCCTCCACCCCCGAACGTACAATCTACATATATACCTGATTCGTTAATAATTAACGCATCAACACTATCTTTTAATAATACTGGATTATGATATTCACTCATCTTCTCCTAAATTTCCCATTACATCTTCTGCCAAAGAAGCAAAATCTAAATCATCTACATTAATCGACTCTTCATATTTGTCTTTATCCCAAATCTCGATCATGTTTACAGAAGAATTCAGAACGACTTCTTTATTAATTTCTGCAAATTTCACTAAATCTTTTGAAATCTGTAGCCTTCCATTTGCATCAACTTCGACAATTTTTAATCCAGCCGTAAAAATTCTAATAAAATCATTGTTTTTCTTCACAAATCGATTCAATTTATTCAAATCATTCATCACTTTTTCCCATTCTTTCATTGGATGCAGTTCTAAACAATTTTGAAACACAGATCTTTTCAACACAAAGCCATCTTCCAAACATTCAGCAAGTTGTTTCTTCAAACCCGCTGGTATTGGGAGCCTACCCTTTGTATCTACCTTACACTCATATGTTCCAATTAATGAATTCATGATAGAATTTTTTCAAAAATAAAGAAAATATTACCACAAATTACCATTTTTTACCACTTTTATTGAAATAGTTATCAACAATTTAAAATTTAGTATCAGATAGTTATGTTTTTTCTAACGCAAACCCTATGTATAAAATGAGAAATAATGTTTATATAGACCTTGTTTTGATAAGTGATTAATATGGATTGTTAAAGTTTTTCATATAAACCACGAAATAAAAAATATAATTAATTAAATTTGTCGACTTAATATCGAGTAAATGTTTTTTAGCTTAAAGAAAAAAGATAAGTTCTCTTACATAGAAGAAGGAGAGGGACAACCAATTGTTTTGCTTCATGGATTAATGGGTGAACTTAGCAATTTCAGCTCACTTACAAATTATTATGCACAAAGAGGATATAAGGTTTTCGCACCAGAATTGCCATTATATTCTTTATCTGTCATCAATACTAATATCAAAAATATTGCAAAACATGTTGCAAATTTTATTGAAGAAGTCGTTAAAGAACCAGCTATTTTAGTTGGAAATTCTTTAGGAGGACATATTGGTTTGATGGTTTGTCACAGACATCCAGAATATGTAAAAGCACTTTGTTTAACAGGAAGTTCTGGTTTGTACGAAAAATCTTTTGGAGAAACTTACCCAAAACGTGGTAATTACGAATATGTAGAACGTAAAACGCGTGAAGTTTTTTACGATCCTGCTATCGCTACAAAAGAAATTGTAGATGATGTTTTTGACACTGTAAATGACAGAAATAAAGCTATCAAAACTTTATATATCGCAAGAGACGCAATCAAATCTAACATGAAAGATGATTTAAAAGACATCAAAATGCCTGTTTGTTTGATTTGGGGAAAACAAGATAATGTAACTCCACCAGAAGTTGCAATAGAATTTGAAGAAGAATTACCAGACGCTTCTTTATTTTGGATTGATAAATGTGGGCACGCTCCAATGATGGAACACCCTGAATTATTCAACGAAATTTTATACAAATGGCTAATCGAAAAACAATTAGATCCAGCCACTAAAGCATAATTATGATTAAAAAAGCTGAATTCGTAAAAAGTTCGCAAAAATATACAGATTGTCCAGATCCTTTCAAACCAGAATATGCATTTATTGGGCGTTCTAATGTTGGAAAATCGTCATTAATCAATATGTTAGCAGATAAAAAAGCATTAGCTAAAACTTCTGCAACTCCAGGTAAAACTCAATTGATTAATACATTCGAAATGGACGACACTTGGTATTTAGCCGATTTACCAGGTTATGGTTTTGCTAAAGCACCAAAAGGTGTTCGCGGTGGTTTCAATAAAATGATTTATGATTACATTGAGTTTCGCAAGAACTTGGTGAATGTTTTTTTATTGATTGATTCTCGACACACGCCTCAAAAAATAGATTTACAGTTTATGGAATGGTTAGGAAACAAACAAATTCCATTTGCAATTGTGTTTACAAAATTAGATAAACTAACGAGTACACAAATGCAAAAAAACTTGAATCACTACAAAAACGAGTTGTTAAAAACTTGGGAAGAATTACCAAAAATATTTACAAGTTCGGCTTCGAGTAAAATTGGTAAATTAGAAATCTTAGGCTATATTGATAGTTTGAACGAACATCTTGTAGACGAATTCAAGAAAGAACAATACAAAAAAGAATATTAAAAAAGTCGGAACGTTGTTCCGACTTTTTTGTTTATCACTCTCCTAATTCAGCAGATTTTGTTTTCAAATCATTCATACAAGGTTCAATCACTTTCATTAATCGTTCTTGTAATTCTGGCGATGGATTTTTCATTTGCATCATTTCTGCGTATGTAAACTCATCCAACATTTTATCTGTCGAACAATCACAATATTTTGTAATTAATTCTTTTTTTGCCGCAGATATCCCTGGTGTTATTGCCGCTTGTTCACAAGCCGTCATCGCTTGCGCTTTTTCCTCTGCATTATTCTTATCGCCTTTAGCATTACAGCTAAAAATTGTTAATCCAAAGATTAATCCTAAAATAATTTTCTTCATAGGTAATAGATTTTAATCTTGTTAAGATAATGATTATTAATTATTTCACAAAATCATTCACAGCTTCAACATAACCTGGCAAACCTTTTCCTGAAATAATTTTTAGACAACTTTCGCCCGTTACACTATTTTTTCTGAAATCTTCGCGCGCATAAATATCCGAAATATGAACTTCTATCACTTTCGTCGTAATCGCTTTTATCGCATCTGCAATCGCATACGAATAATGCGTATACGCACCAGCATTCAAGATAATTCCGTCATATTTAAAACCTATTTCGTGCAATTTATCAATAATATCTCCTTCGTGATTTGATTGAAAATAATGCAACGAAACTTCTGGAAATTGCTTTCTCAATTCATGTTCAAAAAAATCTTCGAAAGTTTGTGTTCCATAAATTTCTGGTTCGCGAACGCCAAGTAAATTTAAATTAGGTCCGTTTATAATTTGTATTTGTTTCATTTTCTTTATTTTATAAATATAAATCTCTTTTTTAGATCGAAAAAGTTTAATTTTTTCTTTTTTTTAATCAATTTTTTACTTTTTATTAAGTTTTGGCACAAACCTTGTATATATACAATTACCAACCTATTATCATATAAACCAATCTAAACCAAAAAAATCAACCAAACCTTAAAATCTCAGTTAAACTTGATTAACTGAGATTTTTATTTTTAGTATCCATACTTACCTTTCCACTTTTGATTCAGCGATTGTTTATCCACTTGTTCTCGCTTATTATTTCCTGGCTCATAAAAAGTCGTCCCCGAAATTTCATTTGGTAAAAATTCTTGTTCAGCAAAATTTCCTGGAAAATCGTGCGAATATTTATATTCTTTTCCATAATCCAAATCTTTCATCAACTTAGTTGGTGCATTTCGTAAATGCAACGGAACAGGTAAATCCCCTGTTTGTTTCACAACTTGTTGCGCTTTACCAATCGCTAAATAAGTTGCATTACTTTTTGGAGAATTTGCTAAATAAACCGCACATTGACTCAATAAAATACGAGATTCTGGATAACCAATCACCGAAACAGCTTGAAATGTATTATTCGCCAAAATCATCGCTGTTGGATTTGCATTTCCCACATCTTCGGAAGCTGAAATCAACATTCTTCGCGCAATAAATTTCAAATCTTCACCACCTTCAATCATTCGAGCTAACCAATAAACCGCTCCATTTGGATCTGAACCACGAATCGATTTGATAAAAGCTGAAATAATATCATAATGTTGTTCACCCGTTTTATCATAACGCGCTAAATTTTGCTGAATACGTTCATGCACAATTTCATCGTTGATGATGATTTTATCAGTTGGAGAAAAACTATTAATTACCAACTCCAAACCATTCAATAATTTTCTTGCATCACCTCCCGAATATCTTAATAATGCATTTGTTTCAACTAATTCAATATTTAATTTAGATAAAACTGTATCTTTTTTTGTAGCTCGTTCAATCAAATCGACTAAATCTTCTTTTTCGAGATGTTTCAACACATAAACTTGCGCACGTGAAAGCAAAGCTGGCACAACTTCGAAACTTGGATTTTCGGTTGTCGCTCCAATCAAAGTCACCAAACCAGTTTCTACCGCTCCCAACAAACTGTCTTGCTGTGATTTATTGAAACGATGAATTTCATCTATAAATAAAATCGGATTTTTCGTTCCCGAAAACAAATTTTGATTCTTTGCTTTTTCAATTACTTCACGCACTTCTTTCACACCAGAATTTATGGCGCTCAACGTATAAAATGGTCGATCAGTTAATTCGGAAATCAATTGAGCTAGTGTCGTTTTTCCTGTCCCTGGCGGTCCCCAAAAAATCATCGAAGCAATCATATCATGTTGCAACATCATTTTTATTGGTCCGTTTTCGCCCACCAAATGCTTTTGATTAATGTATTCTTCAAGCGTTTTTGGACGCATTCTTTCAGCTAAAGGCGCATTCATAAAATCTTGTTTAGATTTCAAAGTTAGGGAATGTTTTGTCAAAATGAATGATTTTTTGGGCGACATATTTTGGCATTTAGATTTATTTTCTTTGTGTTAGAATAAAAATTAAAATGATGAAGAAAGCGTTAGAATGTGCTTTAATTTTAACAAGAAAGCACCAACTTTTGGGTGATAAAATTGCTTTATCAACTGATTATTTGAAAAAGATTGAACTAAAAGATAAACAATCAGAAATCAATAAACAAATGATTGAGTTTTTGGTCGAATTGCAAGAATTTGTAGAATTTATCAGAGTAAATCAAGAACTTAGATTGATGTATGTTGAATTGGTGAATTATTATTTCACACAAATTCATCATCAAATTAATTTTTATGAAATAGAATTGGACCGTTTAGAATTTGAATCAAAATTCTCAATCAATATGATTAATCAATTTAATCAAAACGAAAAAAATAATGAAATAAATTCGGTTCAAGAAAAACTAAATTTATATTACACGATTATTAATTCGTAGAAAAACGTTTTCGGCATAATTTTTTATTGTAAATTCGACTTAATATTTAGAATTTGAAATGAAAAAATTAACTATGTTTTTTAGCTTAATGATTTTATCGTTAAGTTTTGCATTTGGTCAACAAACTGAAAAACCAAAAATTTATAGTGAAGAAGCAAATCCGAAAGTAGATATCGCGAATGCGGTGCAAAAAGCTTCTGCTGAAAAGAAACACGTTTTATTGCAAATTGGAGGTAATTGGTGTGCTTGGTGTGTGATGTTTGATAAATTGACAAAAGAAAATCAAGAAGTAAAAGATTATATTGCGAATAATTATGAAGTGGTTCATGTAAATTATTCTCCAAAAAATAAAAACGAAGAAACGTTAGCTGCATTGAAACACCCAGAGCGTTTTGGATTTCCTGTTTTTGTAATTTTAGATGAGAAAGGAAATTTAATTCACACACAAAACTCAGCTTATCTTGAAAGCAAAGAAGTGAAAGGACATGATCCGAAAGTTGTGTTAGAGTTTTTACAAAACTGGTCTTACAAAGCATTAGATCCAGCGAGTTATACTAAAAAATAATATGCGTTAAGCACGTATCGTATAGAGAATCAATCAGCAAAAGCATAAACTTTTTAGATTGATTCTTTTTTATTTCGGTTATTGATTAACTTTGTGAGATGAACAAAATTTTGGTTACACCATTTATTCTGTTGGTAAGATTTTATCAATTAGCGATTTCTCCTTGGATGGGAAGCAATTGTAGATATCAACCAACTTGCTCTTCTTATATGATAGAGGCGCTAAAAGAACATGGTTTGCTAAAAGGTTTGTGGCTCGGAACAAAAAGAATTGGTCGCTGTCATCCTTGGGGAGGACATGGATACGACCCTGTACCTAAAAAGAAAAATTAATGATTAACTTAATTTCGTTTATCGATTGGAATCCAAAACCTTATTTATTTGAAATAGCAGGATTCAAAGTACATATTTACAGTTTATGTTGGATAGTTGCCTTTGTAGTAGGCTGGTATTTGATGTCAAATATTTTCAAGAAAGAAAATCAGAAAAAAGAATTACTTGACCCTTTATTCCTTTACACATTTATTGGAGCAATTGTAGGTGCAAGACTCGGAGAATATATTTTTTATGATCCTGCTGCGTTTATTGAACGACCAATCGAAGTTTTCTTACCTGTACAACACTCACCAGGACAAAGTGCTTTCTTTGGATTATTACAAGATTACGAATTTGTAGGATTTAGTGGACTTGCAAGTCACGGAGCTGCATTAGGTGTAATTTTAACTTCCTATTTATTTAGTAGAAAATATTTGCATCGTAATGTATTGTGGTTGTTAGACCGTATTGCTGTTGTTGTTCCTTTTGGTGGAGCTGCGGTTCGAATTGGAAACTTTTACAACTCAGAAATTGTAGGAAAAGCATCAGAATTGCCTTGGGCAGTAAAATTTCATCAACAAAGTTTGGGTTATGGAGAAGTAATTCCTCGCCATCCAGCTCAAATTTATGAAGCGATAGGGTATGTTATCTTAGGAATTATCATGCTTTATTTATACAACAAAACAGATAAGAGAAAATATTTAGGAGCCTTGTTAGGCGTATTCTTATTTTTATTATTTTTAATACGATTTGTTGTTGAGTTCTATAAAGAAAATCAAGGTGAAGAAGCAGTTGCTCAAATGTTGAATATAGGATTAAACAACGGTCAAATCTTAAGTATTCCTTTTATGTTAATCGGTTTATACTTATTTATCTCTTCTAAAAATAGATTAGATACCAATCAACCTTAGAATTATTATAAACTTAGAAATAAATTTAAACTTATGGGATTTTTTAAAGAATTTAAAGAGTTTGCTGTAAAAGGCAACGTAGTAGATTTAGCTGTCGGTGTTGTTATTGGTGGTGCATTTGGTAAAATTGTTACTTCTTTAGTTGAAGATATCATTACACCAGCACTTTTAAATCCAGCTTTGAAAGCCATTCATGCTGAAAATTTAGCAGCATTAGTAATTCCAGGAACAGCCATAAAATATGGTAGCTTTTTAGCTGCTGCTATTTCTTTTACTGTTGTTGCATTTGCTTTATTCGTAATGATTAAAGGAATTAACAAGTTGAAAAAAGAAGCTCCTGCTGAAGAAGCTGCTCCTGCTGGACCAACACAAGAAGAATTATTGGCTGAAATTCGTGATTTGTTGAAAAACAAATAATTCGTTTTTCGAACAATTAATAAAACAAAAAAGGATCGCAATTGCGATCCTTTTTTTTATTGATTACTTCAAACTACTAAGAAGCTGATTGCATTTGCATTTCTTCTCCACCTCCCATTTCTTCTCCACTTGAACGTTGTTGTTTACCACGTTGCTCTTTCTCATTTGTATTTTTGAAACGATACGTAAATGAAAGGTTAATAGAACGTTTCATCCAACGCATACTTTGATAGTTTTCTGATTCTTCGTAGAAAGTTGTTTGCTCTCTTTTACGAGAATTGAATACATCACGAACATTTAATGTTAAAGAAGCTCTCTTTTTCAATAAATCTTTTGATAAAGATAAATCCATTGATAAGTTATCTTCTGTTTTTTGTTGAGCAGTTTTCATTCCTCCCATATAATTACCTGCGATTTGTAATTTAAAATCACTTGGTAAAATAAAGTTTGATGATAAACGTCCACGAGAACTAAATCCATCTCCTTTGAAACTTTGTGTAAATTCTTTCGACTCTGTAACTCCTGTATCTGGATTTAAATAATCTGAAATTATTGCTGAGTAAGAACCTGTTCTATTGTATCCAAATAAGTTGACATTAAACATTAAATTCCACCATTTGAAAGGACGATAAGTAGCAGTTAAATCTAAACCATAACGGTCTTCATTTCCTGCATTAACTGGCATCGTTTCAAATGCTTGATTATATGGTTTTAAAGGATTTCCTGATTCGATATAATTATATGTTTGGAAATCATTAATCACATCCGTTGTTCTTTGGTAGAATAAACTTGGTGTCACCATCAATTTACCAACTGTTGCGATATACGATAATTCGAATGAATTAGTATATGTTGGATTAAGATCTGGATTACCACGACGAACATCTAATGCATTTACACTAGAAAAATATGGCATTAACATGAATCCCATTGGACGACGAACACGACGAGAGTAGCTTAATTGCATCTCATTTTTATCTGTCAATTTATAATTCAATGTTAATGTTGGGAATAAATCTGTATATTTTTTTGAAATTGTAGTTCCTTCTGAATGATTTGCAATTTCCATATCAGAACTTTCTACACGTAAACCTGCAAAGTATTGGAATTTTTCTCCAATTGCATTTCCATATTGAACATATCCAGCGTAAACATTTTGTTGATTGTCAATATCAGCCAAGAAAGCTTTATTTGGAGTTTCTGTTCCGTCCGTATTAATTGTATTATTTCCACTATTTGTTTTCGTATCGCTCAAATCAACACGAGCACCTAATTCAAATTTCCCTTTTTCTCCAATTGGACGAACATAATCTGCTGTAAAAACTGCAGAATTTTGAGTCTCTAAACTATATGTTCTTTCATTTCCTGTCAATGCATCACTTGCATTTAAATTACGAATAATTCCATTTTCGTCTTCTTTTTGGTACGAGTAACGTCCTGTAAAAGTAAACTCATGTCCTTTTGTATCAAAAGCGTGTTTGTAGTTAAAATCCGCATCAAAACTTTTTTCTAACTCTTTTTCATTTTCGATACGAGCTGTTTTATCTGTTTGATTCCATAATGCATCATAATAATAGTATCTAACATCATTAATATTATTCCCATTATTATAACGATATCCTGCAGAAGCTCCTAATGTATTTTTATCATCTAAATAATATTCACCTCCTAAACGTGCATTATAGTTCCTACGAATTCTATTGTTGTTGGTATCTGTTTTTCTATAATCAGAAATAATTCCATTCGGATAGTTTGTTGTCAAAGCATTTCCTTCCCCTTCTCTATCCATATAACGTGTACCTAAAGTAGTATAGATGTTATATTTTTTTGTTTTGTAGTTTAAGTTGACGTTTCCTCCAACCATTTTAGGAATACCTCCATTTAACGTTACAGAACCATTAAAACCTGTATTTGTTCCCTTTTTAAGGATGATATTAATAATTCCCGCAGAACCAGAAGCTTCATAACGTGCAGAAGGATTTGTCACCAATTCGATACGCTCAACATTTTCAGCCGGAATATTTTTTAACGCTTCTGCTACATCAGAAACACCTAACATTCCCGAAGGTTTTCCATCAATCAAAAACTTTACATTATCATTTCCTCTCAACGAAACATTTCCTTCCGCATCAACAGAAACCGATGGTACATTTGCTAAAGCATCAGATAGTGTTTGACCTTGCGACATTGGATCATTCGCCATATCATACACTTTCTTGTCCAATTCTACTTTATAAATAGGCTTTTCCGCTGTAACAACCGCTGCTCCCAACGAAACTGTTTGCGTCGTTTTTACAGTAAAAGTTCCTAAATCTAAGGCAGATTCTAAATTAACTTGTTTTTCTATTACATCGTATCCCAATGGCTCAATCACAATAACATATTGTCCAGCCTTTGCTTCTACTGTAAACTCTCCTTTTGCATCCGTTGCCGCTTCTGCCACAACTCCATCTTCCGAGCTTTCAAGCGATATTGTAGTGTATTCTACAGGTTTGTTTTCACTTGATAAGACTTTCCCTTTAATTTTTAAAAGCTCTTGCGCATTCAATCCTGCACAAACACAAATAAAAATCAAAGCAAATAAACTTCTTAACCTCATTTGTTTAATTTTTCGTTTTGTAGTTTTATAATTTTACAACTTGTTTGACAATCCTTTTTGGAAAAGGTTTAATCGATTTCAAAAATAATTTCAAAAAATATTGGTCGATAATTCGTCTCAAATGTTACATCTTTTAAAAGATTTCATCATAACCGAAAAATTTTAACATTTATCGTTTTAAACCTTTTTATTTTTTTAAAGTCTTAAGAGTAAATAAAACAAAAAAGTTGATAATTATGAGAACGGCATTTTATAAATATGTAGGATTAGGATTAATTGCTTTCACTTTAACAACTGCTTCAGCGCAAGACAGAAATGAAGGATCAAGAGAGCAGAAATTACAACAATTAAAAAAAGATTTGAACTTGACAGATGCTCAAGTCATCAAAATCAAACAAATTGAGGATAGCTACAAAGACGAAAAAATTGAATTGAAACGAAAAATGAAAGAAGTTCGTCAAAAAGAGTTTAATGAAATCAATGCTGTTTTTACACCAGAACAAAAAGCAACATTGAAAGAATTGCACGCCAAAAAACATCAAAATAAAAAAGGAGCTAATTAATAGCTCCTTTTTTATTTTAATA
>NZ_JAOCFS010000014.1:0-75618 GCF_029842105.1 Empedobacter sp. GD03797 | reverse complement strand
AGAATAACAACAAAAAATCGTAAAACTTATAACGTTTAACGCAAAACATAAAAACACAAAAAAAATGACTTTTCAAGAACAAATAAAACAAGGTATTCCTTCTGTTTTACCTCAAAAAAAAGACAGAAATCCTAACGTAAGTCACGCACCAAAGCGTAAAGAAATATTATCGGAAGACGAAAAAAAATTAGCATTAAAAAATGCGTTACGTTATTTCGAACCAAAAGATCATGCAGAATTAATTCAAGAATTTAAGCAAGAATTAGAAGATTTCGGGCGTATTTATATGTATCGTCTGATGCCAGATTACAAAATTTTTGCTCATCCAATTACAGATTATCCAGGGAATTCGGAACAAGCAAAAGCAATTCAATTAATGATTCAAAATAATTTGGATCACGCAGTTGCTCAACATCCTGAAGAATTGATTACTTATGGAGGAAATGGTGCGGTTTTCCAGAACTGGGCGCAATATCTTTTAACGATGAAATATTTGTCTGAAATGACAGAAGAGCAAACCTTGGTGATGTATTCTGGACATCCGATGGGATTATTTCCTTCACACAAAAATGCACCGCGAGTTGTCGTTACAAATGGAATGGTAATCCCGAATTATTCGAAACCGGATGATTGGGAAAAGATGAATGCACTAGGCGTTTCTCAATACGGGCAAATGACCGCAGGAAGTTATATGTACATTGGTCCGCAAGGAATTGTTCATGGAACAACGATTACCGTTTTGAATGGTTGTCGCAAAATCGATAATGAAGGTACGGCTGGTAAATTATTTGTAACGGCAGGACTTGGTGGAATGTCTGGTGCGCAACCGAAAGCTGGAAATATCGCAGGTGTTGTTTCTGTAACTGCCGAAGTGAATCCTGCTGCGACATACAAACGTCACGAACAAGGTTGGGTCGACGAAGTGATTACTAATTTGGATGAATTGGTTGCTCGTGTGCGCGAAGCCAAAGAAAATAAAGAAGTTGTTTCGATTGCTTATGACGGAAATGTAGTGGATGTATGGGAAAAATTTGACCAAGAAAATCTATACATTGACTTAGGTTCGGATCAAACTTCATTACATAATCCTTGGGCGGGCGGTTATTATCCTGTTGGATTATCATTTGACGAAGCCAATGAAATGATGGCAAACAATCCAGAATTATTTAAAGAAAAAGTACAAGAATCGCTGCGTCGTCATGCAGATTCGGTGAATAAACATACCGCAAAAGGAACGTATTTCTTCGATTATGGAAATGCCTTTTTGTTAGAAGCTTCTCGTGCTGGTGCTGATGTAATGGCAGAAAATAATATCGATTTTAAATATCCTTCGTACGTGCAAGACATTATGGGGCCAATGTGTTTCGATTTTGGATTTGGACCTTTCCGTTGGGTTTGTACATCTGGAAAAGCAGAAGATTTACAAAAAACAGATGAAATTGCTTGCCAAGTTTTAGAGGAAATCATGCAACATTCTCCGATAGAAATTCAGCAACAAATGCAAGATAATATCACGTGGATAAAAGGTGCGCAAGAGAATAAATTGGTTGTAGGTTCGCAAGCACGTATTTTGTATGCAGATGCAGAAGGACGAATTAAAATTGCGAAAGCCTTTAACGATGCAATTGCGAAAGGAGAAATCGGAGCAGTTGTTTTAGGACGCGATCATCATGATGTTTCTGGAACAGATTCTCCTTTCCGTGAAACATCTAATATTTATGATGGCTCAAAATTCACAGCTGATATGGCGATTCACAATGTAATTGGAGACAGTTTCCGAGGCGCTACTTGGGTTTCTATTCACAACGGCGGAGGCGTTGGTTGGGGAGAAGTAATCAATGGAGGTTTCGGAATGTTATTAGACGGATCTTCGGATGCAGAACAACGCCTAAAATCGATGTTACATTGGGATGTGAACAATGGAATTGCTCGTCGTTCTTGGGCAAGAAACGAAGAAGCTATTTTTGCGATAAAACGCGCAATGGAAGAAGAACCATTATTAAAAGTTACTTTACCAAATATCGTTGATGAAAAATTACTATAAATTATACCAATGAAAAAATTAACACTTGTATTATTACTAACGAGTACATTCGCTTTTTGCCAAGAAAAAAATCCTGATGAACAAATTGTTTTAGGAACAACGGCAAGAAGTTTATTTATTAAAAATGGTGAAACCTATAAACTAAACCAATATAAGCAAGTATTTGAAAATCCTAATTCAATAAAATATATTAAAAAGGCTCGTTCAAATAAAACATTCGGAACAATCCTTAGTACAGTTGGAGGGTTTGGAATTGGATTTGGAACAGGAATGTTCATTGCAAATTTAGGTAAAGGAAATAGCCAAAATTCTTATGAAGAGATAACAAGAAAAGGAAATAGGAAATCTGGTTTAATTTATCTTGGAATCGGTTTAGGAATTACAGCTACTTCAATTCCATTATGGACTGGATATAACAAAAATATAAAAAAGGCAGTTGAATTAGAAAATGAAACGACAACTTATTCTAGCTCTTTAAATTTTAGTTTAAACGAGAATGGATATGGGTTAGCTTTTAAATTCTAACTTTTTATTAAAACTATAAAAGCATCTCAATTGAGATGCTTTTATAGTTTTAATAACTTAATGCGATCCTGAAAAGAGTTCAGGATCTTTACTTATATATCTAAAATCATTCATAATCAAGTAAACCACTTCTTAACCTACATCAATATAATCAACTATTTAGCTTCGTAAATTTGTATAACAAAAATAAAAACATAGAAAAAAATCATTATGAATACAAAAAATATAGAAGCAGTAATTGCGCCAAGAGAGCCACATTTTGTAGGAGACGGTTTTAGAGTTCATAACTTCATTCCAAGTGGATATCATCTAGATATGAGAAGAATGGATCCATTTATTATGTTAGATTACAATTCAAAGTTTCATTTTCCAGCAACAGACAAACCAAAAGGTGTTGGCGTGCATCCACATCGCGGTTTCGAAACGGTAACTATTGCTTATGAAGGAAGCGTTTCTCATCACGATAGTTCAGGTGGTGGTGGAACAATTCATCAAGGAGATGTACAATGGATGACAGCAGCTTCTGGTGTTTTACACAAAGAATATCATGCAGAAGAATTTTATAAACAAGGTGGAATTTTTCAAATGGTTCAATTGTGGGTAAATCTTCCTGCAAAGGATAAAATGAGCACTCCAAAATATCAGGCAATTGAACATAAAGATATTCCAACTGTAGAAGTTGAAAATGGTTTTATCGAAGTTATTGCTGGTGAATACAATCAAACAAAAGGTGCTGCATCAACATTTTCTCCTGTTAATATGCTGAATGCAAAATTGAACGAAGGAGGAAAAGCTAATTTTAGTTTTCCTGCAAATTACAATACCGTTTTATTAGTTATTGATGGAGAAGTAAAAGTGAACAACCAAGAAATTGTTCCAACGGATCACTTATTATTGTTTACAAACGAAGGCGAAGATTTCTCAATTGAAGCAACAGAAAATAGTGTGGTATTAATTTTGAGTGGAGAACCTCTTAATGAGCCAATCGCTTCTTATGGTCCTTTTGTGATGAATACACAAGAGCAAATTAGCGAAGCTTTTGAGGATTTTAATAACGGAAAATTTGGTACTTTAGAAGATTAATATACAACTTAAAAAATTAAACTCATGGAAATTAAACAAATTGATGATAAGAAAAATGGTGCTTTTGTTGTTTTAGATGGCGATAAAAAAGCTGGAGAAATGGCTTACGTTTGGGCTGGTAATGATAAAATTATTATCGATCATACAGAGGTTGACGAAGCATATGGTGGACAAGGTGTTGGTAAAAAAGCTTTATTAGCCTTAGTAGATTGGGTGAGAAAAGATAATATAAAAGTAATTCCTTTATGTCCTTTCGCAAAGGCACAGTTTGATAAAAATCCAGAAATTAGAGACGTTTTGTCTTAAAAGTTTCTCTTAGAAATGAAAAAGGAACTCTATTCGAGTTCCTTTTTCATGATTAGTGCTAATTCGTCAAAGATTTATTTAATCTTTGATGATTTTTTTTGTAACAATTCCTTCAGTAGTCTCAATATTTATTATATAAACTCCTTTTGGTAGATGAGAAGCATTAACCTGAGGATTCATTTTATTTAATTGTTTATTGTAAACTTCTTGCCCAGCTATATTAATAATTCTAACATTTTTTACCATTGATTTAGAATCGATTGATAAAATATTTTTAACTGGATTTGGATAGATTTTAAGATCTTTTGAATTTATATCAGACATCCCTAAATTTTCTATAAAATTGATCGAGTAATCTTCACTTTGTCCATAAGCATAAGTAGTAGAACATGGATTATCTGGCACTAATCTATATGTTTTCATAATGCGCATACGTGTTTTACCTAATTTTGCATTATCAGGAAGTGTAATTGATTTTGTAACAGTTTTACCATCTGCTCCTGTAGAACCTGTAATTGCTCCAACATAATATCCTTCAGTATCTGGATTAAAAATTCCATCTTGATTTAAATCAAAATAAACTACAAATTCACTTGTCTCTGCTGTTCCATTTGTATTTCCTGCAACAGTGATATCATAAGTACCTCCTTGTTTCAAATCTGTTGATTGATCTAAAAAATATTCGTTCTCATTTGCTGTCACATAATTTGTAGTTGTATTATCAATCGTACCAATTTTTACTTTTGTAATAGGTTCTACAATCGCCGTAAATCTAGGTGTACAATAAGAATCTTTTACATAAACTTTGAATGATGCAGAATTAATTACCTTACCATCAGTATCCACTAAATTGTAAGCAACCGTAGTTATTCCCATCGGAAATTCACTTCCAGATGGAAATCCATTTACTAAAACTAATTTATAATCTGGACAATCAGATGTTACTTCATAGTTCACTATAGAAGAAATATCTCCTAATTTTGATTGTATTTGAATATCAGATGGAACATTAATATTACATTCTTTTGTATCGAAGTAACCATTTAATTTCAATATCCACCCTGGAACAAGATTTCCATTTCCTATTTCATTTCCTCCGATAAAATCTCCATTTTCAGAAATAACATTTGCCGATCCTAATTTGCCTCCTGGAATTGTAATTTCAAGCCCTTGTTCTATCATCAAGTCTTTAATTAACTTAGGTTGGTCACCAAAAGATTTGTGATAAATAATTGCATCACGATCTGAAACCATATTTTGTGCATATCCAACCATTATTCCATTAGATGAATATAAAAAAGTACCTGTTCTATAACCTGCTGGTAAATCGAAAATCTTATATTCTTTTGTATTTAAGTTGTACATAAAAGGTTTTAAACCTATTTCTCCTACAACAATTCCTTTATCGTCGATATGCCAAATATGGTTATTAACTGGCTCAGAAATTTCTGATAAAATAATCTCTACTGGTTTGTTAGGTTTCATTACACCTAATTCTCTAAACGTTCCATTTAGATAAGCATCCACCCATCCTACAGTTGTACCATCATTATTTACACTATAACCCGCTCCATATTTATAATCTTTAGGTAACAAGTTTACTATTTCTTTTGTTTGTATATCATAAACAAATGGAACAGATTTCATTTGCCCTGTTATATATCGCCCATTATTACTAATTGAATAAACTGTTACAACATCACTTTTTGTTAAATCAGAAAAAACAGATGTAGGAATCCAATCAGAAGTTCCGTTTAATTTATAAACAGGTGTAACAAGGTCATTTATTTTGCTTGTACCTACAATATCACCCTTTTCGTTTCTCAGCTATACGCAGGCAGGGGTTTTAACCACTGAACTTCCTACGAAGAACTGAACTTCAAATTTACCATTTTCCTGTCTTACGAAGCACGAACCCCCTGCTTGCGTATAGGTGATGTTATGCGGTCGGCTTTCATTTTCTCTTCTTTCTCGTTAATTTGTCAAGCAAAGTTACTAAATTTGCCGTTGTATAATTATAAAAGAATATAATGACAAAAAAGAAATTGCCCGTTCGTTTTACGGGTCAGCACTTTACTATTGACAAAGTGCTTATTAAAGATGCAATAAAAGAATCAAATATAAATCAACACGATACAGTTTTAGATATTGGAGCTGGCAAAGGCTTTCTAACTGTCCACCTCTTAAAAAATGTCAATAAAGTTATTGCCATTGAAAACGATGTTGCATTAAGTCAACATTTGAGTAAAAAATTTATTAACTCTCAAAACGTTCAAGTGGTTAGATGTGATTTTAGAAATTTTGTAGTTCCAAAAGTTCCTTTTAAGGTAGTTTCGAATATTCCTTTCAGTATTACATCTGATATTTTCAAAATTCTGATGTTTGAGAATGTAAAATATTTTCTTGGCGGTTCGATTATTCTTCAGTCAGAACCTGCAAAAAAAATGTTTTCAAGTAAGGTTTATAACCCATTGACAGTACTTTATCATACCTATTATGATTTGAAATTCCTGTATGAGATAAATCCTGAAAGTTTTTTGCCACCACCAACTGTCAAATCAGCACTTTTGAGAATTGAAAGAAAACAGAATTCATTAGATATTGGGCTTAAGGTTAAGTACTTAAATTTTGTTTCGTATATGTTACAAAAACCTGATTTAACAGTTAAAACAGCTATGAAGTCTATTTTTAGAAAAAAACAAGTTAGGTCAATTTCAGAAAAGTTTGGAGTTGACCTTAATTCCAAAATTGTCTGTTTGTCTGCAAAACAATGGAAAAATTGTTTTTTAGAAATGCTCAAAGTTGTTCCTGAAAAATTTCATCCTTCATAACTATACTGTAGATGTTTTTTAGATTTTCTGTGGAGCAATGATGCTTTTTTTAGCTGACGCACAACGTTCATATTTGCGTAACTGATGATACCAGTATCTATTTTAACAAATGAATTTGTTGCGTAATTATATGTATATCCAATAAGAGCCGCATTTCCACCATTTGATATACCTCTAACCGCAGTTCTTGGATCATTCAATGATCTAAATTCCATCTTTTGAGCAAATACGCCAGAAGACAGTAATAATAGAGCTAACAACTTTTCTAAAGTAAAATATTTTCTCATGTTTTAATAATTTATTTCAAATGAAAGCAAATATTTAAAAAAAACACAATACAGATATATTAATATTCATGAATTTCAAATCAATTTTCCGAATAAATAAAATTTAAAACACTAATAATCTGAAACATACATAAATAATAATTTTTTAAAGCTTACGATTTTCATTTCTTAATATCCCACCGCTTTGTCATCTCCTCGTGGATCTGCACCTGCTTGGTATGTTTTGTCAGAGTTCACTAGAATCCCTTCTACACGTCCGTAAGGTTTACGCTCTTTCAATGTATAACCTTTTTGTTTTAAAGATTCGCGAACGTTTTCTGAAATTGCATTTGGTTCATAATCGATTTGATCTGGTAACCATTGATGATGAAATCTTGGTGCTGCAACAGCTTCTTGCATCGTCATTCCGAAATCAACAACATTCAAAATTGCTTGAAAAACAGACGTAATAATTGTAGAACCACCTGGTGTTCCCACAACCATAAACAATTTACCATCTTTCTCTAAAATAGAAGGCGTCATCGAGCTTAACATTCTTTTCGAAGGCTCTATCGCATTGGCTTTTCCTCCAACCAAACCATACAAATTTGGTGTACCTGGTTTTACAGAAAAATCATCCATTTCATCATTCAACAAAAATCCTGCACCTTCTACAACAACCAAAGATCCGTACGAATTATTCAAAGTAGTCGTTACAGAAGCTGCATTTCCATCTTTATCAACAATTACATAATGCGTCGTTTCCATCGATTCTTTACCGATTATTTTTCCTGCTTTGATTGCTGAACTTGGTGTTGCTTTGTCAAACGAAAAATCTTTCATTCGATTCACATTATAACTTTTATCCAACAACTGTTTTTGCGGAACTTTTATAAAATCTGGATCACCTAAATGCTCTGCGCGATCAGCATAAACGCGACGCTCTGCTTCTACCATCACTTGAATTGTAGAATCTGCCTGAAATCCCCATTTATTAATTGGATAATCTTCGATTGATTGAAATAACGAAACCAATGCAATTCCTCCACTTGAAGGCGGCGGCATCGAAATCACTTTAAGACCTTTATAATTTCCAGAAACTGGCGTTCTCCAAACTGATTGATATTCTTTTAAATCTTCGTGCGAAATAATTCCGTTTCCACGTTTCATTTCTTTGACAATTAAATCAGCTGTTTTTCCTTCATAAAAACCAGCTCGACCTTTTTGCTGAATTAATTTTAACGTATTAGCTAAATCTTTCTGAATTAGTAAATCTCCTTCTTTCCAAGATGATTTAGAGGTTAAAGCATTCGTTTTTGAATTATATTTTACAAAATCATTGTGCTTATTTGTCAGTTCGCTCGCTTGTTGCTTTGTTATTTTAAATCCTTTTTGAGCTAAATTAATAGCTGGCTGAACTAATTCTTTCCAATTTAATTTACCATATTTTTCATGCGCTTTCACCATTCCGTCGACTGTTCCAGGAACACCTGCAGCAAATTGTCCATACAAACTAAGATCAGTAATTGCATTGCCATTTTTGTCCCAATACATATCTTCACTCGCTTTCAAAGGTGCTTTTTCACGATAATCTAACGCATCTGTCTTCCCTTTTGCATCGCGATAAACCAAAAATCCGCCGCCACCAATATTTCCTGCATTTGGATAAACAACCGCCAACGCAAACTGAACCGCAATAGAAGCGTCAATCGCATTTCCTCCTTTTTTCAGAATTTCAACTCCAACTTTTGAAGCTTCGGGATGAGCTGTTACAACAACTCCATTTTTGTAAGATTCTTGCGCATTCAGCTGAATAATCGCGAAGAATGAGACTATAATAAATGATATTTTTTTCATAAAATCGATTTAAACAAAAATACCAAACCTCCATCAATTAAGACAAAGATTTGGTAAAACATATAAACTATTTAAATTATAAACTTAATGATAAACGAGCAAAAGCAAAACGTCCTCCAGTTCCGAATTGTTGTCCAGTACGTGAATACACGAAATATCCTGCTCCTCTATTTCCTCCAATTTTCGTTTCATCAGGATAAATATCAAACAAATTATTTGCACCGATTGTTAACGAAATATTTTTGTTGAAAGCATAGCCAAAACTCAAATCTGTTACAACTTTTCCACTAAATGTTTGCGATTCTGCCACCGTATTTGTCGCCGCATCAACCTCTCCGAAATATACATTTCTTAAATAAACATTCCATTTATCCAATGAATAATTCAGGGATAAATTGATTTTTGTGCGAGGAATAGCTGATTCTAAATAAATACGACTCGAACGATCAAAATAAGTAGACTCTTTTCCTTTCAATAAATCCGAAGCATGAACATCGCCCACAACATTTGTTTTACTAAAAGTCGCCGATAAATCTCCACGTAATTTCCCTGCGCCTAAACGATCTTGATACGTTAAAACAACATCTATTCCTTTCGTTTCGGTATCAATTGCATTGGCAAAGAAACGCGCCGAAGTTGCATTTGCTTGTTGCAATAATTCGTAAATCTCTTTGTCTTGAGCTGATGCATTTGCTGCATTACTTCCTGTGAAAGATCCTGTGTAAATGATTCGGTCATCAATTCTGATGAAATATCCATCAACACTCAATTTGAATTTTCCCCAATTTGCCGTTGCTCCAGCCGAAACTGATTTCGATTTCTCTTCGTTCAATTGTGGAATTCCTAATAATTTCGCAGCGCGACTATCATTTGTAAAAGTTCCTGAATTAGAAATTGCTCCATCTAAGAATAAACTTGAAGTTGCGCTAAAATATAATTGATGTAAAGATGGTGCTCTAAATCCTGTACTTGCAGCCGCTCTCAACACATAGTTTCCTAATTTGTATCGAGTCGAAATTTTTCCATTTAACGTTGATCCAAAATCTGAATAATCTTCGTAACGTAACGCAGCAGCTACTAAGAAATCTTTCGTAAAATTAAATTCAGTATCTAAATACGCCGCAACAGAATGACGATTCGCATTGACTTCGTTCGCTGGTAAAAAACCAGGAAAAGCTTGCGCTCCACCTGCTAAAGCAGTACCATTTGCAGCAAATAAAGTATTGATATTTCCATTAAAATCTTGTACATAAATTGGCTTTCCATTTCCGTCTACACCAATTTGACGAACTTTACCATAATTCGCATAAGATGCTTCTTCGCCTCCTACAATTTGATAATTTTCATAACGAAATTCTGCACCAAACGCGACATTAATTCCAGCTAAAACATCATCAAAAAAACGTGTAAAATCTAGGTTGGTTGTATTCTGCGTAAAACGATATCCACCAGCTTCAAAAGATGTTGGCGAAGATTCTTTCATCGATGCGTTAACTGTATTTTTGACTCCAAAATCGATGGTATTATTTCCGTATGTATTCGAAAAATCAACTTTCCAACCGTTAATTTCACTACGAATTCCCGCTGCTAAAGAGCGATCGTAATTATTAGTTTGAATTAATGGTAAAAATCCATTTGGATAAATTGACGCTACTGTTTGATGTAACTGAGCAGGCTGACGACGAAAAGCCGCCGATTCACCCAAACGATAATTTAATCCTCCAAATGCATAAATTTCGGTTTTATCTAAAACTGGAAAAAGTGAGTTTATAAAAATTGCTCCTCCTTCATTTTTTGATTGTCCAATGCGCGAAACATAATCAGCTCGCGTTTCTCCACGACGGGCTAATTCCTCCTCTGAAATATCTTTTCCAGTTGGATTTGGATATAAATCTGGTCGATTATAATCTGAGAAAATTGTTCCTGTAAATTCTTTTTGACGATTGAATGGTTGACGTTTGTCGTAAGAACCTGCAACATTTACAAATCCTCCTTTTTCACCCACTTTTACACCATAATTTACATTCGCTTGAAAAGTTTCACCATCAAAATTATCTTCTGCATTTTTCGAAAGATTTCCTCCATACGAAATTGACGCACGTAGTTTATCTGTCGAATCTTCCAAGACAATATTAATCACACCTGCAATCGCATCAGAACCATATTGAGCAGCGGCTCCATCTCGAAGAATTTCAATTCTTTTGATCGCAGAAGTTGGAATCGCATTCAAATCTGTACCAACAGAACCTTTACCAAACGAACCATTAATATTAACCAATGATGTTGTATGACGACGCTTTCCGTTAATCAAAACCAATACTTGATCTGGTCCTAAACCGCGCAAAGAAGCAGGATCGATGTGATCTGTTCCATCAGAAATAACTTGCGTATTCGAGCTAAAAGATGGCGCAACATAATTTAAGATTTGATTCAACGAAACTTGTCCTACATCTTTTGTCACCTCTTTAATATCTATCACATCAACTGGCGTTGAAGAATCTAATTGTGTACGTCCAACTGCTCGCGAACCAATCAAAACGACTTCGCTAAGATCAGTATCCGAATTGATTGATTGCAAAAAGAAATCTAAAGAAACTTCATTTTCATCAAGCACATTAATCGTTTGCGTCGTTGTTGGCTCACCTATTTTTGAAACAATAATTTCATACTTCCCAGGCTCTAACGTTAATTGATATAAACCATCTGCATCTGTTATCGTCGTAATATTTGTTCCTTTTACATTAACCGTTGCTTGATCGATTGGTCCATTTACATCTTCAACCGTACCTGTGACTTTGGTTTGGGCAAATAAAAATGTTCCGCCGAAAAGAGCAGTTAGAAAAAATATTTTTTTGAGTGAGTATAATTTCTTGTTCATATTTACAATTTTAAAAGTCTAGCAAATTTATAGACTTTATAGAATATAAAACAAGTCGTTTTTAAATAAAATAAAAGAAAACTTTAAATTAATGTTAAACAGAGATTCTATTCTGAAAATAAGATTAATAATAGAATATAATTCTATATAACAAGTAGAGTATTGATTTTTATTAAATAAAATTTCATAAAAAAAGGAGCTCAAATTGAGCTCCTTTTAAAATATTTGTTGAGAATTGATTATTTCAATTTCTTTTTAACCTCTACAGTTTCGTAAGCTTCGATAATGTCACCTACTTGAATATCATTGAAGTTTTTGATGTTAAGACCACATTCGTAACCTTTACTAACTTCTTTCACGTCATCTTTGAAACGTTTCAATGAAGCTAATTCACCATCGTGGATCACAACTCCGTCACGAATGATACGAATACTAGAGTTTCTGTAAACTTTACCGTCTAAGACCATACATCCAGCAATAGTACCAACTTTCGTTACTTTGAATGTTTCACGAACTTCAATATTACCAGTTACTTGCTCTTTCAACTCTGGAGATAACATACCTTCCATCGCTTCTTTAATCTCTTCGATCGCAGCATAGATAATTGAGTAAGTTCTAATTTCAACTTCTTCTTTTTCTGCAATATCACGAGCAGATCCACCAGGACGAACATTAAATCCGATAATAATCGCATCTGAAGCAGAAGCTAATAATACGTCAGATTCTGTAATTTGTCCAACTCCTTTGTGTAAGATGTTAACAATAATTTCTTCTGTCGAAAGTTTTTGTAAAGAGTCTGTTAATGCTTCTACAGAACCATCCACGTCCCCTTTCAAGATAATATTCAACTCTTTGAAATCTCCTAAAGCGATACGACGTCCAATCTCATCAAGTGTGATGTGTTTTTGTGTACGAATAGTTTGCTCACGTTGTAATTGATCTCTACGAGTTGCAATTTGTTTCGCTTCGCGTTCGTCTTCGTAAACTTTGAACTTATCACCTGCAGTTGGCGCACCTGCTAATCCTAATATTGTAACTGGTGTTGATGGTCCAGCAACTTTGATATTGTTACCACGCTCATCTAACATTGCACGAACTTTACCATGGTGAGATCCTGCTAATACATAATCTCCGATGTGTAATGTACCTGTTTGTACAATAATTGTCGAAACATATCCACGTCCTTTGTCTAATGCAGCTTCTACAACTGTACCAGAAGCTTTACGTTTTGGATTTGCTTTAAGGTCTAATACCTCAGCTTCTAATAATACTTTTTCTAATAAATCTTCTACTCCTAAACCAGATTTAGCCGAAATTTCTTGAGATTGGTAAGTACCACCCCAGTCTTCAACTAATAAGTTCATTTGAGCTAATTGCTCTTTTACTTTTTCTGGATTAGCTGCTGGTTTATCAACTTTGTTGATTGCGAATACCATTGGTACTCCAGCTGCTTGAGCGTGAGAAATTGCTTCACGTGTTTGTGGCATGATTTGGTCATCGGCCGCAATCACGATAATTGCAATATCCGTTACCTGAGCACCACGAGCACGCATCGCTGTAAAGGCCTCGTGACCTGGTGTATCTAAGAACGCTACACGTTTACCACTTGGCAATGTTACGTTGTACGCACCAATGTGTTGTGTAATACCTCCAGACTCACCAGCAATTACGTTTGCTTTACGAATATAATCTAATAAAGATGTTTTACCGTGGTCAACGTGTCCCATTACAGTTACGATTGGCGCACGAGTTACTAAATCTTCTTCGTTATCGATTTCTTCTTCTTCAGTTGAGATTTCTTCTTCAGCATTAGCAAATACTGCTTCGAATCCGAAATCATCTGCAACTAATTGAATTGTATCCGCTTCAAGACGTTGGTTCATGGTAACCATGATTCCCAATGACATACATGCAGAGATAACTTCTGTAACAGAAACATCCATTAACGAAGCTAATTCGTTAACCGTTACAAATTCTGTTACGTGTAAAGTTTTGTCCATGTCCATTGCTTCTTGCTCTTGCTCAGCAAACTCACGACGTTCTTTACGTTTGTCTCTTCTGTGTTTAGCCCCTTTAGATCCTTTTCCTTTATTAGTAAGTTTATCTAAAGTGTCTTTAATTTGTTTTTTAACATCTTCGTCAGAAAGTTCTACTTGAGGAACTCTTGGTCCACGATTGTTTCCACCTCTAAAGTTTCCACCACCTTGACGATTACCACCTTGTCCGCCTTGACGATTTCCGCCTTGACCTCCTGGGCGATTTCCACCTTGTCCTTGACCACCTTGACGGTTGTTATTATTTCCTCCTCCGTGGTTGTTATTACCACCTTGACGATTGTTATTGTTTCCTCCGTTTTCTCCAGCTTTTGCTACATCTTCTGGTTTAACGTTTTTCTGGATACGTTTGCGCTTTTTCTTGTCAGCAGCGTTATTAGCACCTTTTTGATTCCCTTTTTTATCGTCAGTTTTTTTCTTATCAAATTTAGATAAGTCAATCTTTGCACCTGTAAAATTAGGTCCATCTAATTTTGTGTAGACAGTTTCAATTTTTTGAGGTTCAACTGCTGCTACTTCTTCAATCTCTTCTTTCTTCACTTCAGGCTTCGCTTCCGTTTTTATTTCAGGCTTTTTAACCTCTTCCACCTTTTTAGGTTCTTCTTTCTTCACCTCTTTTTTAACTTCCGCCTTCGGTGCTTCCGCCTTTTTAGGTTCTGCTTGCTCTTTTTTAGGAGCTGGAGAATCTTGCTTTTTAGGTTTACCTGTATTATTTATTTTATCAAGATCAATAACTTTAATCACTTTTGGTCCTTTCGTTTCCTCTTTTGATTCAGTTTTTGGTTCAGCTTTTGGAGCTTCCTCTTTCTTGATTTCTTCTTTCTTCACCTCTTCTTTTACCGCAGTTTTTTCTACTTTGGCTTTAGGTTTCAAAGCATCTAAGTCTATTTTTCCAACAGTCTTTGGTCCTTCCAATTCAACTTTCGTCGTTTCAATGATTTCAGGTTTCTTTTCTACTGGTTTTTCAGTTGCAGCTTTTGCTTCTGCTTCTTTTTTCTCAGCGGCTTTGATATCTGAAATTTTGTTAATGACTACTTCACCGGAAGCTTGCTTTTGTTTAGCATCAGATCGGAACTCATTAACTAAAATATCGTAAGTTGGCACATCGATTTTAGAGTTCGGATTTTTTTCTACTGTTGTACCCTTCCCTTCTAAAAAATCAACAGCTCTATCTATTGATATATTTAATTCTTTTAATACTTTACTTAATCTTATTGTTTCCGACATATGAAGCTAATCTCTTATTTTAATGTTTGCAAATGTATGAATTGTTTATGACTTGAGTATGAATTAATCTTCAAACTCTTCTTTTAACACACGGATTACGTCTAAGATCGTCTCTTCTTCTAAATCCGTACGTTTGATTAAATCATCAACATCTTGTTCTAAAATACTTTTGGCAGTATCTAACCCGATAGCACTAAATGCTTCGATTACCCATGCATCGATTTCGTCTGAGAATTCTGATAATTCTACGTCTTCGTCTTGGGCTCCTTCTCTGAAAATATCAATTTCCATTCCAACTAATTTAGAAGCTAAACGAACATTGTAACCTCCTTTACCAATTGCTTTCGAAACTTCGTCTGCATTTACGTAAACTAAGGCTTTGTTTTCTTCTTCATTAATTTCGATATTCGAAATTTTCGCTGGGCTTAAAGCGCGTTGAATAAACAAACTCATGTTGTTTGTGTAGTTGATTACGTCGATATTCTCGTTACGTAATTCGCGTACAATTGAATGGATACGAGATCCTTTCATTCCGACACAAGCTCCTACTGGATCGATACGATCGTCGTAAGATTCTACTGCAACTTTTGCTTTATCTCCAGGGATACGAACTACATTTTTGATTGTAATTAATCCGTCTAAAATTTCAGGAATTTCTTGTTCAAATAATTTCTCTAAGAATTTTGGTGATGTTCTAGATAAAATAATTTGAGGTTTTGCTCCTCTTAATTTTACGTCATCTACAACTGCACGTAATGTATCTCCTTTTCTGAAAAAATCTGATGGTATTTGATTTTCTTTTGGTAAAATCATTTCGTTTTGTTCGTCATCCATAATAATCACTTGTTTGTGACGTACATAGTGGATTTCTCCCGAAACTACTTCTCCAATTAAACCTTTAAATTTTTCGTATAAATTAGAATTATCATGCTCCATTACTTTAGAAACCAATGTTTGGCGTAATGTTAAAATCGCACGACGACCTAATGCTTCGATCGGAATTTTTTCCGATACTTCTTCACCTACTTCAAAATCTGGCTCAATTTTACGTGCTTCAGATAATTCGATATCTGTTGCGTCGTCTTCTGAGAAACCGTCTTCTACAACGATACGGTTGTGCCAAATCTCTAAGTCTCCTTTATCAGGATTTACAATAATATCAAAGTTATCATCTGTACCATATTTCTTTTTCAAAACACTTTTCAGGGTTTCTTCTAAGATTGCCATCAGCGTAATACGGTCGATGTTCTTATCGTCTTTAAAATCTCCAAAAGATTCAATTAATGCAAGATTGTCCATTAAACTTTAATTTTTTTAAAAGGTGACTTTTATAATCGCTTTCTTGATGTCAGCGTAATTTATTTTTTCTTCGTGTTCTACTGTAATTTTTCCTTTTCCTACAGGTTTTGGTTCGCGCGCTTCCCAAAAAATTGTAACACCTTCTTCATCGGCTTCTACAATTTCGCCTTCCACCACTTTGTCGCTTAATGTAGCTTCTAAAGTTCTTCCTACATTTTTGGCAAATTGGCGTGGCATGGTTAGGTTACTTCCTACACCAGGAGAGGAAACCTCTAATGCAAAATCACATTCTTCTCTATCAAGATTGTGCTCTACATGTCGACTTATTCTTACAATTTCTTCGACTGAAAGACCTTCGTCTCCATCTGCTAAAATTACAATTTTATCATCTGGAGTGATTTTCCAATCGATAAGAAACAATGACGGATTTTCCGCAATTGCTTCGTCTATCAGCTGTTTTACTTTACTTGAATCCATATACAACGAAAAAGAGAGCTATAACCAGCCCTCCTCCATTTATTCCTTTAAATTCTTTGCAAATATAGGTCATTTTTTTTTATTGACCTAATTTCAACCATTTAATCTGATTAATTCATCAGTTGATATACAAATATTCCGATAAAGATTAACGTTAATATAATGTCGTAACCTGTTGTCAAAATAAATCCTACAAAAGATCCGAAAGCAGATTTTAAAGCAACCTTGGGCGAAGCCGCAGTAAAAATTAATTCGCCTAATAACGCTCCCAAAAAAGGTCCTACGATAAAACCGATTGGTGGAAAAAATAATCCGATGATTAATCCGACAATAGATCCCCAAATTCCGTATTTGGTTCCGCCTAATTTTTTGGTCATATATGCAGGCAGTAAATAATCTAAAAGCGCACCTAATAACACAAAAAGTCCTGCAATAATTATCGTTCCCCAATTGTAACTACAATCACCACTAAATTTAAAAACTAATAATCCGACCAATGCCAAAGGTGCTCCTGGTAAAACTGGCAAAACAGTTCCGACCAAACCAACAACCAATAAAATTCCACTAATAAGATTTAGTATACTATCGTTATCCATTATTTTAGTATTTTTAAAACTGTAACTTTGCACAAACAAATCTATTTAAACTCAATTAACAGCTTATGCAAGATAAATCTTTTTATGAAGAATTTTCTGATGGTGTAAAATTTTTTTTCAATCAATATTTCAAAATTGATTTGTCTGAAAATCTTTTTAATTTCTTAGAAATTGTCACTTGGATAGCTATTCTTTTTGTGTTAGATTTTGTGCTAAGAGCTATTATTCTTCCGCTTCTAAAAAAATTAAAGAATTTCACCGAAAACGATTGGTTGAAATTTTTGTACAAAAACAAAGTCTTTCTTTCAGCTATTCATCTTATTCCAATCAGTTTTGCATTAAGCATGAATGTTATTTTATTCAAGAATGAAGGAAATATTTTTCATGTTGTTCAACGCATTACGCAACTTATTTCATTAATCGTTTTTACGCAACTTATTTTCCGAGTTATCAATACAATTATTGATGTGTACAACGAAGAAAACAGTTATACCACAATTGGAGTGCGAACTTTTGGGCAAATGTTGAAGTTTATTATCACATTTTTTGCGATAATTTCTGGAATAATGATTTTGTTTACGGTTGATAAAAACACAATTATTACTGTTCTCGGAGCTTTAACTGCAGCTGTTTTATTGATTTTTCGTGATGCGATTTTCGGATTTGTTTCTGGCTTGCAAATCTCCTATTCTAAAATTGTAAAAGTTGGCGATTGGATTACCGTTTCAAAGGGCGATATTGAAGGAACAGTAAAAGAAATTAACATCAATTTGGTGAAAATTGAGAAGTTTGATAAATCTATTGCAACGGTTCCTACTGTGGATTTGGTTTCGTCGCAAGTAACCAATCATATGGCGATGTTGGCGACTGGAACACGTCAAATAAAACGTTCGGTTTCGTTTAATGTCAATTCTTTTCAGTTTTGTAACGAAGAAATGTTAAATCGTTTCGAAAATATTACTTTAATTCATCATTATATTCAACAAAAACGTCACGAAATTTCCATCTATAATCAAAACATTGAAAATTCTGATTTAGATATTAATGGTAAAAATTTAACCAACATTGGTGTTTTTAGAATTTATGTTGAACATTATTTAAAAAGTTTGAAAACTGTTTCGCAAAATGATCCAATTATTGTGAAACAATTACCTGTTTCTCCACTTGGAATGCCGTTAGAAATTGGTTGTTTTACAACTTCGGCAAGCAATTTGGAATTTGAAAGAATTCAGTCCGATATTTTCGATCATTTGTTGACAGCTTGTCGTAAATTTGACTTAGAAATTATGCAAAGCATTTCGCTTTCTGATATAAAAAAATTATAATATAAAATCATGACTAAATTAAGTGTTAATATAAATAAAATTGCCACAATTCGTAATGCACGTGGTGGAAATACGCCAAATCTTGTAGAAGCGGCAATCAAAATTCAGGAATTCGGAGGACAAGGAATTACGATTCATCCACGTCCAGATGAACGTCATATTCGTTACCAAGATGTGTACGATTTGAAACCTGTTGTAACAACTGAATTTAATATTGAAGGAAAACCGATTGATAGTTTCATGGAATTGGTTTTAAACTCAAAACCAGAACAAGTTACCTTGGTTCCTGACGCAGAAGATGCGATTACATCAAATGCTGGTTGGGATACAATCAAACATTTTGATTATTTAACTGATGTGATTAAAACCTTTAAAGACGCTGGAATCAGAACATCTATTTTCTTAGATCCAAATCCTGCTTTAATTGAAAGTGCTGCAAAAACTGGTGCTGATCGAATCGAATTGTACACAGAAGAATTTGCAACTCAATATGGTTTAGGAAATCTTGAAGCGATTAATCCTTATAAAGAAACAGCTAAATTGGCAATCGAAAATGGCTTGGCTGTAAATGCTGGACACGATTTAAGTTTGGACAATATTGAATATTTTATTCGCGAAATTCCAACAATTGCAGAAGTTTCTATTGGTCATGCTCTAATTTCTGAAGCTTTATATTTAGGTTTAGAAAATACAATACAAGCGTATTTACGTAAAATTGAATTAGCAAATTTGTAAAAAATGGCAGAAATCTTACATAGCAAAATTGTCGGTTCTGGTGAAAAACATTTGTTGGTTTTTCATGGATTATTCGGGCAATTGGATAATTGGAGCACATTAGGAAAACATTTTGGTGAATATTTTACTACACATTTGATTGATTTACGCAATCATGGACGTAGCTTTCATAGCGAAGATTCTTCTTTGGCAGCGATGACGCAAGATATTGTGAATTATATGGATGCAAATTCTATCGAAAAAGCACATTTGTTGGGACATTCTCTTGGCGGAAGAATTGTGATTGATTTTGCAATGATTCATCAAAATAGATTAGATCATTTGATTGTGGCGGATATGGCTCCAAAAGCGTATCAACCTCATCATAACGCGATTTTCAAGGCGTTGAAATCTGTCAATTTTGATCAAGTTGAAACTCGAAAAGATGTAGAAGCGATTTTAGAACAATATATTCCTGAAATTGGTGTGCGACAATTTTTGTTGAAAAACGTGTATCATGCCGATAATGGGAAATATGCTTTTCGATTCAATTTAGATATTTTGGATAAATATTATCAAGAGATGATTGGTTCTGAATTGTTAAAAGGCGAATTTGATGGTCCAACTTTATTTTTGGGTGGTGCAAATTCAAATTACATTATGCCAGAAGATGAAATGATGATCAAAGAACGTTTTCCAAATGCAGAAATCAAGAAAATTGCAAATGCAGGACATTGGTTACATGCCGAAAATCCGAAAGATTTTACAACAGAAGTTTTAGATTTCTTGTTGAATAAATAAAAACAAAAAAGCGAAATTCATAATTTGAATTTCGCTTTTTTTTATATCAAATTTTTAAAAGACCTTGACAAGATCTTTTAACTCAATTTATTTTCTCTCAACAACGACCAATAAATCATAGTTGAATCTCGACTTAATTCAGTGAAATTTAGTTTTGTCAAAAGTTTAGTTGAACCAATATTTTCTATCAAACAACAAGCGGTAACTTCCTCTAAAGTTTCTTTCGTAAATGCCCAATTTATCAATTCTGCAGCTGCTTCCACAGCAAAACCTTGCTTTCTTTCTGCTTCGATAATTCCGTAACCAATATCACAACTTCTTCCAACAAAATTATAACCTTTAAAACCAATGTCACCAATTATTTCTCGCGTTGATTTCTTGATAATCATCCACGATTCGAAACCTGTTGGTGCGTCAACTTTAGACAAGTTCACAATAATTCGAGGCAATGTTTCGATTACATCTGCATCTGGCCAACCTTTTCCTCTAATCAAATTTAATTGCTCTAAATCGGTATAATTATTTTGTAATATATTTTCGCAAATGGAAATCGTGAATGGCATCAAAATTAATCGTTCACTACACAATTCCGTTACTTGTAAACTTTCTAAATGCATAATTGATGAAATTTTATAACTTCAAAATGTATCAACTCATCTTTCGTTAATTTTTGAGAAGAATAAGTCAACAATTCAATGTTTTTGAATGTAAATCTTACCAAATAATCTCTTCCCTGAAATTTTGATGAAATTACTTTTCCTTCAAATTTTCCATTTTCAGAAATTGTAATTTCTTCTGGATAAATGACAATTTTAGAAGAATCGATTCCTAAATCTTGCGAATCATCCAACACGTTTACATAACCAAAAAGTTTGGCTACATAAGCTGTCGCAGGAGAATTTCGCACATTTTCTACCTCATCAAACTGAATCATTTTTCCATTCTGCAAAACTAAAATTTTATCCGAAGTATAAAAAGCATCATTCAAATCATGCGTCGTAAAAATCACTGTAATTTGATGCGCCTTGCACCAATCCATAATTTTTTCTCGAATGGTTAATTTTAATGTTTGATCTAAATTAGAAAAAGGTTCATCCAGCAACAAAATTTCCGGTTGTTGTGCCAAAGCTCGTGCAATAGACACACGCTGTCGCTGACCTCCACTCAGTTTATTTGGAAAAATATGTTTAAAGTCTAACATTTCAACCACCGTTAATGCTTCGTCAATTTGTTGTTGTTTAAGTTCTAAATCAAAATTGCTTAAAAATTTTCCGACATTTTCGCCAACCGTCACAAAATCTAACAAATCATAATCTTGGGCAACATATTTCATCATTTTATGACCTGGAATCAAGTTATAAGCAGGACCACGTAATTTTTTTGTATGATAGTAAATTTCTCCTTCTTTAAAATCCAACAAACCATAAATCAATTTCAGTAAAGTTGATTTTCCACTTCCACTTTCTCCGATAATACTTATCACTTCGCCTTTGTTAACTGCAAAATTGATGTTATCGAGTACTTTTTCTTCGAAATCTGGATAATTATAACTGAGTTGTTTTACGTTTAGCACGATTAAATAATTTTTCTTATGTTTGGCTAAGGTATTAGATTTATTCAATATGAAATAATTGTTTAATTATTTCATTTATTGATATAAATCAATATCAACTATTAATTTATATTATAGTTTTGCAATAGAAAAAAATTAAAAAAGCGATATGAAAAAATTATTCTTAGGATTGGCTGTTGTTTCTGCTGTTGCATTAACATCTTGTGGAGGAAAAACTGAAACTAAAGCTGCTACAGAAGCTCAAGAAGGAGCTACATCAACTGAAGGAGCTGCAGAATATGCTGTTGATACAACTGCATCTGTTGTAAATTGGAAAGGTGGAAAAACTTTTGACGATATCAACAAACCAGAAGAAGGTCACTACGGAGTAGTAAAATTAAAAGAAGGTTCTGTAAAAGTACACGACGGAGTTTTAGAATCAGGGAAATTTGTTGCTGATTTTGCTTCTTTCGAATCTAAAGATTTAGATGCTGATGCAGAAAGCAAAGGAAAATTAGACGGACACTTAAAATCTGCTGATTTTTTAGACGTTGAAAAATATCCAACTGCAACTTTCGAAATTACAGGAGTTAAAGCTTTAGAAGGAGGTGATTACAATTCAGAAATTTCTGGAAACTTAGATTTCCGTGGAGTTCCTAAAAATGTTACTTTCAAAGCTAATGTAACTGTTGATGCGAATGGTGTTACAATCAAATCTGAAGAATTCGGAATTAACCGTAAAGATTTCGGAATTGCATTCGTAGGTGCTGGAGGTTCTATTGTAAAAGACGAAGTTTTATTACAAGTAGATTTATCAGCTAAACCAGCTGTTGCAACTGAAGAAGCTGCAAAATAATCGAATTGAATATTCATTAAATCATAGAAGCCATTTATCTTAGATAGATGGCTTTTTTGGTTTAGAGGCGAAAAAATATAATTTCTCTCATTTTTTTTGTGATAATTAATTGAACTTAATTATATTCGTACTCATAATTAATAACATACATTAACAAAACAATGAAAACAATTAAGTTCTTCCATCCGGATGAAACATTTAATTATAATATTGAAAAATCGTTATGCAAAGTCGTTTTTCAAGGAAATAAAAAATGTTTGTTGGTCGAAATACATTCGACTGATGACTTAGAACACGTAGAAGGCGATTCGTTACAAAACGATTTTCCTCAACTTTCTTTATTTATTGATGATTTTCCTTTGGATGTAGAATCTGTGGAGGAATTAAACGGTAAAAAAGTTTCTATTCCTTATGGTTTTGCCGAGGAAGAAGACGAAGAAGGTGAAACTGTGGAAGTATATTACACAACGTTAAATGTTTCGGAAGAAGATTACGAAACGGTAAACAACGAATTAACTTTTAGTGTGAATGACAAAGGAATTTTGACCTTGAATTGGAAAGGTGAAGTGCAAGATTTTGTAGAAGAATCTGAAAAAGATATTCCTTTCGAAATTGAATGTACATTTGAAGAATTCGAATTTGACGAAGACGATTTTGAATAAAAAAATACAACAAAAACCTCTCAATTTTGAGAGGTTTTTTTAATCACTATAAATTATGAAAAAGTTTACTTTAACTCATCGATTATTACATTGGACAATCGGAATATCGATGATAATGCTTTTCTTAACTGGTTTTTTGAGAATGGAATGGATGAGTAAGAAAAATCTTTCTGCTTTGATTACTAATGAAGTTTCAAAAGAAGGTTTAAACATTTCTGACGCTACTTTAAAAACAATTGGAAGAAGTTCTTTAGAACCAATGTGGCAATGGCACGAAATATTTGCTTATATCGCTTTAGGTCTTTTTGCTGTGCGAATTGTTTATATGCTGGTAAAGGGAATCCGATTTCCTAATCCTTTGAAAAGTCATTCAACATCTGAAAAATTTCAGGGAATAATTTATATGATTTTCTATTTGTTAATGCTAATTAATATTGTGACAGGATTTTATTTAATGTGGGGAAATGGAACTTACAAAGACCCTATGGAAGAAGTGCATAAAACTGCAATTTATTGGTTTCCTATCTTCTTTCTCATTCATCTCATAGGAGTTATTATCGATGAAGTCAATAAAAATTCTGGAATTGTTTCTAAAATGATAAATGGTAAAGATTAAAAATAAAAAAGACACTTTATAAAGTGTCCTTTTTATTTAAACATTTGATATATTTTATCTTTTTCGTAACCTTCGATAGTTACTTTTTGATCAGTACTATAAAATGTATATTCTCTACGATTATCCGTATCTATAATATAATTCGGAAAAGATTTATTTGGTCTTCTCATTCTTGCTTCTTTGAGATTTTTTCGATCCTTGTTAGAAATCAAAAAAGTCTTTTTATCAAGAATCAAAAAGTAATATTCTTTTTCTAAAGAATAATAGTTGCTTGAAGATTTTACAGTTAAGATTAATTTATTATCCTTTACTTGATAAGTTCCTTCAGCAAAACCATAATCAGCATTATTGATTTCTTTACCGTTTTTATCTAACTCTACAATACAGCTAAGAAAAACAGACTTGTATTGAAATTGTTGGTTGTTAAACAATTTCAATTCAGAATTGCTATTAAAACCTTCTAATTTAAAGATTAAAGGAGTCGTCAATACTAATTTATCTTGCGCTTTTGTATTAATTGCAAATAAAAATAATAATCCAACCAATAATTTATTCCACAAATTCATATAACTGATTAACAATTATATAAATTTAAAGAAAATTATTTTCCTTTCATAAAAATCCAAGCCAATAAACCCCAACCGATAATCATGAATAATCCTCCAAGTGGCGTAATTGGTCCTAAAAATTTAAGGTTTACGTTCCAATGTTCTGCGAATGACAACAAATAGATACTTACAGAAAAAACAAATGTTCCGGCAATTAAACACCAAGCAGCAGAGCGTTCTAATCCGTTGTTAAATTGAAAATACATTCCAACAGCTAATAAAACTATTGCATGATACATTTGATAACGTACCCCTACTTCAAAACTTGCTAATTTTTCCGCAGGTAAAATTTTCTTGAACGCATGAGCTCCGAAAGCGCCTAATATAACCGCCGTCATTCCGTATAATGAAGCGATTGTCAACACAAGATTTTTCATAAATTATCTCTTTTTATTTTATTCAGATTTCTTTTTTCCAGCCACAAAATCCTTCAAATAATATGGCTCGAAATACGCAACATCTTCAAATGACTTTTGGTTAAATTTTTCTTCCGCAACACGAATCATATCTTTTGCCGATGGAAAAGTTTGTATAAACGTAGCATCCAAATGCGCTAAAACTTCTTGACATTTTTCTGCTCCATCACCCACAAAAATAATTTTCTTTCCTTTCAATTCTTCAAAAGAAGTTTCGTCGATTACTTTCGCTTCGGTTTCTGTTAACTGATTTCCTTGCTTATCGAACAAAGCTGTATAGACTTCCATTCGTCTTGCATCAATCATCGGAATGATATAATCAACCTCTTGATTTAATTGTGATTCCGCCAAAATTTGCAACGAATTAATCGCCATCAACGGGATATCAGAACCATATGCAAAACCTTTGGCAGACGAAACGCCAATACGTAAACCTGTATAAGACCCAGGACCTTTTGAAACACAAACCGCCTCGATATCTTTCCAATTTATTTGCGCACCTTCCACACACCAATCCACAAACTGATTCAGTTTTTCGCCATGTGCATAATTTTCATCACTTTCTTCAACCAAACATAGTTGAACGCCATCTTTAGCAATCGAAACTGAACAATTTTTTGTTGAAGTTTCTAAATTTAAGATTGTTGCCATGATGCAAAGATACATCACGAAAGTTAGATGATTTATGTTTGATAAGATGATTTTCTATCAGAAATGGAGAAAATAATTAGCTTTAATCGATTTGTTTGACCAATTCTAATCTGTTCACAATAGAATTTTGTTCTAAAATAGTTCCTGGAGAAAGAACTGCATTTGCTCCAATTTTTGAATCGTCTCCTACCAAAGCTCCAAATTTCGTTACACCAGTTGAAATAATTTGATCATTGACTTTTACAGAAATATTTTTATCAATACGTTCATTGTAATGATTCGCACAAATAGAACCAGCTTCAAAATTTACATTTTCACCAATTAAACTATTTCCAACAAAATTGAAATGCGCTATTGCAGATTTTTCAAAAAGAATTGCTTGTTTTACTTCTGATCCCGGACCAACAATAACCGAATTCGCAAGAAAAATTGGTCCACGTAAATACGCATGCGCTCCGATAAAACAATTTTCTGAAATAATAATTGTTCCTTTTAGTGTAACTCCTTTCTCTACAGTTGCAGATTTATGAATCGCAACATTACCTTCGATCCTATAATCATCAGATAGTTGCTGAATTTTATTCGTAAGAATTTCTTCTAAATTATCTACAATTTCCCAAGGTTGCTGATTTGAATTTTCTGGAAAGTGAGACAAAAAACTTTTTATATAATCTTGAATATTTATCATTTCTAAATTTAAAAAATCTAGAAATAAGTTATATCAAAAAAAGGTTATTAAAATAGTTAAACCTCTATTTTTCTTCCAACGTAATTGGAACGCCAGCATAGAAATCTAATACTTTTTGTTTGAAAATATAGTTGTATTTCGCTTGTAACATTTGCGATTCTGCCACCATCATGTCATTACGCGAACGGTTAAAATCATATTGATTAATAACTCCAGCATTGTAAGATTTTTGCGCAAAATCGTATGAAATTTTCGCATATTTTACCGCTTCTTTCGACGAATCGTATGACGCATAAGAACTATTTACTTCGAAATATGCAGACTGAACGTTTTTCAACACCTCTTGTTTCGATTGTAGAAGATCAACTTTTGCTAAATCCTCGTTGATTAATGCTTTCTGAATATTAATTTTATAGGAATATTGATTCCAAATTGGAATAGACACACCAACTCCAAAAACGCCCGTTACATTATGTCCTAATTGCTCTAATAACGCATCTTGGCGTAATCTCTTGTTAAAATATTGCAGATAATTTGTCCCGAAATTGAAACTTCCTGTCACTTTTGGAAATAATGAAGTTCGCGCAATTTGAGTTTCTTTCGCAGCAACATCAATTTGCAATTCGGCATGTTTTACAGAAGGCTGATTTTGATAAGCTGTTTCCACCACATCATCCAAATTATACAATTGAGACGTAACATTATCTGGAATTTTCACATCGGTTACAGCAAAATTTCGGTAATCATTTAATTGTAACAACATCGCTAAATTGAACAATGCACGCTCTATTTCGATTTGTGCATTTACCACTTCACGTGTATTTGTCGCGACTTCAGATTCAGATTGTGCAACAACAGATTGAGCTACAGTTCCAGCTTTGAACTTTTTTTGATTTTGATCTAATAATTGTTTCGAAATAGTTAGATTTCCAACTGCAACTTGTTTCAATTCTTTGTTCAATAAAACCGCTAAATAATAATTCGCTACTTGCAACGAAATATCATTTATCGTCATTGCAGTTTGCACTTTCGACGCTTCCAATTCCAAAGCAGCTTTGTCTTTATTCAATTGAACAACTCCACCACTATAAATATTAATGCTCGATTGTACGCCAAATGAATGCGCAAATTGATAATATCCCTTTTCTATTGTTGGATTATACGTTCCGATTGTAAAGTTAGTATCTACATAACCCGAAACCGTTGGCAACCATGCATTGTAGGTTAACTCTAAATTTTTATTGAAAATTTCTTGGTTGATGGTATTCTGCTGAACAGTCAAATTATTTTTCGAAGCATACTCAATACACTTTTCAATTGTCCATTCTTCTTGGGCAAACGAAGAAAGAGAAGTAATAAATAGTAAAGTAAAAAATAATTGTTTCATAGACTATTCTTGTCAGAAAATTAAAGATATAAAATAAGTCGAATTTCTAACCAAAATGTTACGAAATTCGACTTAAAGTTTTATTTGGTCAGTAAATTAACCTTTAATTTTTGAAGCAATTGCAAATTCTTCTGCAAAAGCAGCGATTCTTTCTGCAACTTCTTTTTCCTCTGTTGCTCTTTCGTAAGAACTAGACATCGAAATTAAAATTTGATGAAAGAAACGTTTCATATCATCTTGTGTCATTTCTTTTGTCCACAAATCGATGCGCAAAGCCTCTTTTGCTTTATCATCCCAAACAGAAAGTAACATTGCTTTTGTTTCTTCGTGACTAATTCCACCGTCTGGTGCATTCCAAGTCATTTTTTCTGGCACGTGATTTTCGTCCAATTCAATCTCTACTGTAATATTTGTTGTTCTCATAACTTCTAATTATTAGTTTATTTCACAAAATGGTAAACTTTACCATCAATTGTTTTTGTTGTATAATTTGTTGAATTATTACTTTCTAAAGCTGGCTTATATTTAGAATCTTTGAATATTTTTTGACCATCCATATCATCTAATAAAGCTTTCAATTCTACCTTAGGATTCTCTTTCATGTATTGACGAATAATTTGCAAACCAATCCAAGCCGCAATTCTTCCTGGAGAATCTTGCTCAATTTCATTATTAAATTTAGAAAATGGACTAATTGCTAAAAAGCGTTTATCCAAAGAAGCATCTGAACTGAATACATAATTTTGTTCTACAAAAAAGTTCCAAATTTGACCTTCGTTCTCAATACACCACTGAATTTGTTCTGGCGTGTAACCAACTTTATATTCGTCCGGCGTATCTGTTAACAATGCATCTTGCAAAATCAATTTCTTCCCTTCATAAATCATTTTATCAATAAATAATTGATTTCTTGGGCTAAATGTAACCACATCATTCGCAATTGCATCAACTGCTTGAGATGGTAAACGATTAAGATCTAAATTTGTACGCAAATAACGTTCTACACCAATGCTGTCATACAATTTGTTCTTTGGTCCCAAATACGCATCCATCGCAATAAACATCAAGCCAGATTGCTGACTAAACATCACAGGATAATCTATATTTTGCAAACCTGATGAATAAGTATAAACCGTCGGAATTTTATATTCAGGAAAATAAAATTGGTAACGCTGAAACATCGGTGTTAACGATTGATTTAAGTTTTTAAAATCTCCAAAAACCTTTCGAGATCGTCCATAAATACTCAATTCTTCTTTATTACGACGTTGACTTTCCCAAACATCGTCCGCAGTTTTTGCATCAAAAAAGAAAGGATAATCTTTTCGTAAAGTCGCTAAAGGAATCGAATCGTTAAAAAAATCTTGACTGATATCATGAATATTCAACTGAACATTTTGTTCTTTGACATCCACTTCCCACGATTTTTCTTTTTTGCACGCAGTAAATAAAATTAAACTCGCAAAAGCTAAGCCATATACAAATTTCATTGCTTGGTTATTTAGCTAACAAAAATAGTAAAATAATCTGTAGTATTTTCAACCCTAATTTTTTTCATAATCTGCTATCTTTGAAATAAATTATTAAACTATGCAAACTGAAAAAGTTGTAGAATATATTGTTTCTTGGTTGAAAGATTATTTGGAAACAGCACACCAAAAAGGCTTTGTGATTGGAATTTCGGGCGGAATTGATTCAGCTGTAACCTCTACATTATGTGCGATGACAGGTTATCCTTTATTAAACTTAGAAATGCCAATTCATCAAGAAAAGAATCAAGCTGATCGTGCAAAACGTCATATCGAATGGTTAAACAATAAATTTTCTTCGCCTATCGACTCAATAGAAGTTGATTTAACTTCAACTTTTGACGCAATGGTTTCGGCTTTACCAGAAACGGAAACGACGGATAAAGTGAATTTAGCGTTGGCCAATACACGCTCTCGTTTGCGTATGACGACATTGTATTATTTTGCTGGTTTACACAATTATTTGGTTGCAGGAACAGGAAATAAAGTCGAAGATTTTGGTGTTGGTTTTTATACGAAATACGGTGATGGCGGTGTAGATCTTAGTCCAATTGCTGATTTAATGAAATCGGAAGTGTATAAAATTGCTGAGTTTTTAGGCATTAATACAGATATTCAAAAAGCAAAACCAACTGATGGTTTGTTTGGCGATGATCGTTCGGATGAAGATCAATTGGGAGCAAATTACGATGAATTAGAATGGGCGATGAAAGCGAAAGAAGCTGGAAAAACTGCAGATGAATTTGAAGGAAGAGAAAAAGAAGTTTTCGAAATTTATTCGAGATTAAATCGTATCAACCAACATAAAATGGTTCCAATTCCGATTTGTGATATTCCAGAGGAATTGATGAAATAACTAAAATATTAAATAATGACACCTGAAACAAACTATATAGAAATCAATAAACAATCTTGGAATAATAGAACCGAAGCACACTTGAAATCTGATTTTTATAATCTTGAAGAATTTATAAAAGGGGCAACATCTCTAAACTCAATTGAATTAGATTTATTAGGAGATATAAAAGGAAAATCCATTTTACATTTACAATGCCATTTTGGACAAGACACAATCTCTCTTAATAGATTAGGTGCAAATGTAATAGGTATTGATTTATCTGACAAAGCAATTGAAAGTGCTCGAAAAATTGCAATTGATACGAATTCAACTGCTGAATTTATTTGCTGTGATTTGTATGATATAGAAAATCATTTAAATAAGCAATTCGACATCATTTTTACAAGTTATGGAACTATAACTTGGTTACCAGATTTAGATCAATGGGGGAAATTAATTTCTAAATTTCTAAAACCTAACGGAAAATTTGTTTTTGCTGAATTTCATCCTGTAGTTTGGATGTTTGATGATAACTTTGATAAAATAGGTTATAATTACTTTAATGTTGAATCAATTATAGAAACTGAAAACGGAACATATGCTGACAGAAACGCTGATATTTCACAATCTTATGTGACTTGGAATCATAGTATGAGTGAAGTTATAACTAGTTTAATTGATAATGGTATGGAACTTAAACAATTTCAAGAATATGACTATTCTCCATATAATTGCTTCAACAAAACATTCGAGTTTGAGCCTAAAAAGTACAGAATAAAACATTTAGAAAATAAAATCCCTATGGTTTACTCTATTGTAGCGAAAAAGAAAAATTGATTATAGATTAAAACAAAAAACTCAGTAATACTACTGAGTTTTTTTATGTTGTAAATAATATGTTATTGCAATATATGCGAGGGCGATTCCGGATAAGTTTGCCATTAAATCGACAAAATCAAAACTACGATGAAGTGATGTTAAAATGCCTTGTAAAATTTCGATAAGAAAACTTACCAAAAACGGAATTATCATCAAACGTAGATTTGTTATTTTGTAAGCGACAAATAACAAAATCGTCATCATTCCAAACATTCCACAATGTACAACTTTATCAAAATTATCAATCTTAAAAAAGATTCCTAATTCTTCGATTGTACTTAATTTCGAAAAATTTTCTTGTGGAAGTAGCGTCAGATAAAACACCAACGTTACATATGCAAAGAATATTATTTTTTTTGTCTTATGCACCGATTAATTCTCCGTAAGCAGCTGCGTCTAATAAAGCATCTAATTGAGAAGCATCTTCAATTTTTACTTTGATAATCCACCCTTTTCCGTAAGGATCAGTGTTGATTAATTCTGGCTCACCTTCTAATTCAGTGTTAAATTCTACAACTTCACCGCTAATTGGCATAAATAAGTCAGAAACTGTTTTTACTGCTTCTACTGTTCCAAATACTTCTTCTTGACCTAAAGTTTCTCCTTCTGTTTCTACGTCAACATAAACAATATCTCCTAACTCTCCTTGTGCGAAAGCTGTAATACCGATTGTTGCTACGTCTCCTTCTACAGAAATCCACTCGTGATCTTTACTGTACTTTAAATTGTTTGGAATGCTCATAATGTTTGTTTTATTGTTTTTTAATTTCCGAATGTAAAGGTAGCACTAAATCCGGCACGAATTTGAGAAATTGGAAAAGCTGTTGAAATTTTATATTTACTCATCATCTGATCCCAATAGAATCTCAAGTTCAAATTCTTACTCACGTTATAATCTGCTGTCAACTTAAACGTCATAATTCGCTGTCCACCTGTAATTTGCGAATCTCCATAAATACTTGTTGGTACGTTTGGATTTTGTACGTCATCAAAGTTATAAATTACTTTTCGAATTGTTGTTTGATTATCTCTTAAAGAAAAATCTCCACGAATATTTAAGTCTCCTTTGATTGTTTTCTGATTTCCTTGGTAACGAATTTTCATTTTGAAATCTTTGAAGATATACCCAAATCCAACAATATATTCAGATCCATAATCTTCTGTATACGTATAATTTGTTGTACTTAATGATAACAAACGATCTCTGTTATATTGCGCACGCAATTGCATACTGTTACGGAATGTTAAATCTACTCCAATCAATGGCGAGAAAGATTCGATCATGGTAACGGCTCCATATAAATTCTGTGTATAGTAATTTCCGTTTTCATCTTTACCAGTCACTTGTCCGCCACCCATAATTCCTGTATCTAACATGAAGTTTGGATTCGACTGAATTCCTGTTGTTGTATACGTCGAATTATATGAACTCGAAATCTCAACATTATCAAAATATTTATTGATAATTGGAACAGATTTCAATCCTGTGTACGTTACGCGCCAGTTCGGAACCGGAATAGAACGATTGTATCCTAACTTAGACGAACCTGCATCTTTTCCTTGTACCGCCGCTAAAAAGGCTGGTAAAAGAACGTCAGAACTTCTTGCATTAAATCCTTCGTAATAACCCAATCCATCTTTATTTCCGCTACCTCTTTTTTGTGCTAATCGCTCAGAAATAGTTTTAGTATTTGTTAGGAATTGCTCAAAAATTGCATCTCCATCTTTGAAAGCTGTTTTGATATTTACGGTCGAAATATTAAGATTTGCTAATTCATCAATGTATGGATTTTCGACTGCTAAATTGAATCCTGAATGATAAATACGACGATCTTTTGTACGTTTTGCACTCAAATCAATTCGTAAATCAGGAATAGGCTCAATCAAAGCAGTTCCATTAAAATCAGAACCTTTTGTTATTTGATACGCATCCGTCATCAATTCATCTCCTACAATCAATCCTCTTTCAACCAATTGTCGTTTGATATCGAATTGTGTTCCATAAACGAAGCCTAAACTTGGTCCATTTTTACCATCAACACCAAAGAAACCTGGCTCGTACAATAATCCTGGAATTACGGCTCCATTTGTTTGATTAAATGTAAAATTAGCACGTTTTAGTGACGATAAAACCATCCAACCATAATCTTTTGCTGTAAATTTATGTTTGAATTTATAAGCTGATTTCTTATTTGTTCGACGTTTTTTAGCGAATAAATTTGTATAAACTGTATTCAACGAATCTATTTCTGCTCGGCGTCCTTTTAAAATAGAATCGTAACGTTTGTAACCTTTAAACTCTGGATAGAATTTCGTGAAATCTAAATCTCCCATCAAATTGATCGAATTCGAGTTTTGAGCTGTTCCATTTCCTAAATTAACAGGTCTTCCGTCTACTTCAAAATTTCTGTAAGCAGTAGAAGTTGCAACCCAGTTATAATTCGATGTAAATCCTGCTTCAACATTCATCCAATTGAGATATGGGAAGAATTTTAAAGGTAATTTATAATTCACCTGAAATTGTTGATCGTATTGAACTGGACGTCCAATTGTGAACATATTTTGCCAAATCATATCTTGATCTGCACGCTGGAAAGTTGTTCCATCATTCAACGTCATTGTCGAAGATGTTAAATCTAAACGCAACGATTTCGTCAAATCAAAACCTAAATTATATTGCCAATTGAACAAGAAATTGTTACTATATGTCGGACGAATTAAGCTCGAAGAACTTCCTCCTCCTAAATATTGACTGATATCGCGATATTGTCTTTCACTATACGTTCGCGCAATCTCTGTACGGAAAGAGAAACGTGTTGGCAAAGGATTCACATTAAATTCGCGAATAAATTGTAAATATTTTCCTGATTCCTCTTTTGGTTGAACCGCACGCCATTTTTTGAAAGGCTCGTACGATTTTCCTCTAAATCCGAAATTATAATTAATCGATGCTCTTAATTGCTGATTTACATTGTATTGCGTATAAATATCACGGTAATAATTATCTGAATACATCATTGAAACTGAGAAGTTAGAAGGATCATAGAAACGAACAGGATTGTTGTTATTTGTAGATCTAACTTTTCGAATATTGTTAAAAGCAAAACTTTTGAACTGCGTATAAGTACGAACAACTTTTTCTAATTCGGCTTTATTAGGCGCTTCATCAAAAATAATATCGTTGTCTAATGGATTATATTTTGGATCGACAAAACTTTCCTGAATTGTAAAATCGAATGGAATTTCCATTCCCCATTTCTTTGGTAAGAATTTGTCTAATTTTACTTGTGCATTCAACGCGTATTGTAATGATTCGTCCTGATTACGATTTGCAGGACCTTGATCGATAGCACCAAAACCTACAGAACTTGTACTTCCAGAAACTTGTACATTTGCAAAGTCACCTAAATTGAACTGCACATTTGCAGAAGCTGCATAACCTCCTTGGTTATCAATTTCGCTCAAACGAAGTTCGTTCACCCAAAGTAAAACCTCTTTATCAGTAGGTCCAGATGTATTACGAACCCCAATCATGATCGAAGATACATTCCCCAATGTTGGACGACCTTTTACGTAAATCGTTTTATTTGGATTCTCTTGATCGAAAGCAAAATTGAAACGTTGCAATGTATTAAAATCAATAGCATCTCTTTGTTTTTTAGCATCTGTAAACAAATCTGTATTCAAGTCGATAAAGTTTTCATCAGGCCAAACTGTGCTTTCTGTTGCGGAACTTTGTGGCGTATATTTCAACGGCATTTCATATTCGTAGTAGTTATCTGTATAATCACTACCTACACGAATAAATAATTTTGTACCATTATCAATTGCATTTGACGCTCTATCTAATAAGTTTTGAGCAGATACAAACATTTGTAATTTTTTGTATCGGCGCAAATCTAAATTTGTATTCTTAAAAATAGCTTTTGAAGTACTACCTAATTTAAACTTCGCTTTCAAAGTCATCGAAGCTTCATTCTGAGATTGAATACCTGTTGCACCTTGCGTTTGTTCACGATATACTCCAGGAGGAATCATATAACGAGGACGATCTGTACCATTTCGTTCGATACTAACCTCACCGACTTCTAAATCATCGATATTTTTATCTTCTTCAGTTCCTTCTTGATTTCCAGCAGCCATTAAAGGATAAACATTTTTGGTATAACGACGCCATTCAGAACGAACTAAATCAAACGTACCAAAACGAATTGTTGTTTCTTCTTCGAAACCACGCATCACCATACGCATAAAACGAGCAGCTGTTAATACGCTTTCTGCTTGTGCAATAGACGCATCATTGTTTAACTCTTCTACTCCATCTCCGTCAAGATCTAAATCAAAGTTATCAACAGGAATTCGAACTTGATACCATTTAACATCATGTTTCGTTTTGTCAGGAAATTCCCCTTGAACCGTTTTTCTTGCAACAATAAATTTATTGTTTGGATCTTCTAACGTTTGACGGTTAATTTTTAACGTATACTGATTATAGTTTTCTGTTTGATCTAAATTGAAATCACCATTAATATCTTCAGTATCTGGAGTTAAAGATGATGCATGTAAAGGATTATCGGTTGAATTGTTTCCTTGTGGATTTCTGAAATAACGGTAACGATCTTGAACTGTATTCCCAATTGATGCTCCTCTGAAACGATCATCTAAGAAGAATAAATAATTATCATTCGCAGGATCTAATTCTCCTGTAACCAAATTATTACTCGTTATTCCATAACGCTGCGCTTCTTCCTCATCTGTTAATCCATTGTACCCTAAATCTTGTTGTTTTCGGGCAGCTCCATCTGTATCAAAAGCATATAAAATTGGATTTAACTGAGGTGTTTTCCCCCATTTTGATTCAACAACTTGAACACCATTATTAGAATGAGGTAATCCATTTTCGTACATCATTTCTCCGTCTTTTAAGACATCTTCCGAAACATTTCCTAAATGTACCAATAACTCTCCTTCTCCACCTTTTCCATCTGCATAAGGATCCATCATCCAAAACTCGATGTATTCCACATTTGAATCTTTGAAGTTAGAAACTGAGATAGGACGCATAATTGCTCCCCAATTTTTCGTGTCTACTGCATTTGGATTAACGTTATAAGGTCCACGTTCTTGCGGATAGAATGTCATGTCTAATGTGCTGATATACGAATTTGTACCAGCCATTACATCACGTTGATCAAAAAGTTCCTTTAACTTAATGCGACGCGCCATATGCGTTGACATTTGTTGATCTGTTAAAGGTGAACTTCCTCCCATTCCATAAAAACGAGGATCAATCGTGTACCACGATAACATACGACGACCATTGTTGAATGATAAATCGTCATTTTTCATTCCATTCGGGAAGAACGGGTGATAACCAGAGGCAGAATATCCAGCAGGTTTTCCTGGTGTTGATCCAAATTTCCAAGAACCAACATCTAATAAACTAATGCGAGATTGTGCATCTTCGAAATCGTCTATATAAGAATAACCTCCCGTAACCTTGTTCATTCCTGGCATCAAATAAGCTGCTTCTGCCTGAACACTAATGTTCGACATTTGATCAGTTTTGATTCCCGGAATTTTATTTGTTAAACGAGTTAACCACTCAGCTTCTGAGTTATATTGTGTATTAAGTCCAAAAATTGTGTTGTTCACAGGTTCTGAACCAAATTGTGTTTTTTGCGTAACTGGACGTTCTTGGTAATTAATTAAAGTTCCGCCTAACATCAATTTATCACTAAATTTATGCTCGACATTAATTCCCATGAAACGTTTTTTCTGTAAATTAAATGTTGATTGATTTTCTAAAGATACATTAATTGGTGCTCCAGAATTTTTCAATTGTTCGTTGATGATTTTTACACGACCCAACTGATAATCTACCGTATAATCTACGCCTTCTGTCAACGTTGCTCCACCAGAAGTTACCTTAACAGAACCTTGTGGCACGTTGAAAGCACCCAACGGAATACCGTCTGTCACCGTTCCTTTGTATCGACCTTCTAATGTATAACGATTGGCTAATTTTTCGCCAGAAAGTGTATTTGGTAATTGACGATAAATTTGATTGAAAACGTATTCTTGATTTTGACCTTGTAATTTATTGCTCAAATATTTACCAAAAGGCTCAACTGAAGTGAAAATAATATTTCCTCTTTCTGTATCAATAGTTAATCCTGATTGAAAATCGAACAAACCATCTCCTTTACTTCCGTCAGGATTTTGTTGTAATTGTCCGTTCGAATTTAATCTATCCATATTCAGAACTTGTAATAACGATTGTTCTGAAACAGCAGAATTTGGTAAATAATTTAATGTTCCCGATGATTCTTTACCATTATCTTTGAAATTAATATTCATCAAGAAATCTTCACTCGAAACACCATAAGCATTTAACGAATAAATATTTTTCATCATCAAATCCCACATTGGCGAAGCGACATTAACAGCAGAATTTGGTTTGATTAATTTCGCAATAATTGGTTTATCTGTCTCGCTCGACATCTGTCCAACTTTGTATAATTTTGTCGGATCAGAGCTTAACGAATATTGAAACGAAACCGCTAACAAATCTTCACCATCAACCAAAGGCGTATTCAAGGAAATGTATCCTAATTTTGGATAGAAAGTGAATTCGGAAGCATCAAGTTTTCGAACATTTTCATTAACGATAAAGTTTTCTCCATCCTGAAATTGCTCTCCATTAAATTCATGAGTATTTAAGAAGCTTCTCGCATCACTAATTTTAGTGAATTTTTTATCTAAGATTTCTTCATACAACTTATTATTACCATTTTGAGGAGCTGTATCACCTTCTGCAATATCTCGCAAAGCAATGATAGCACGTCTATTCTGCTGATTTCCTCCAGATTTATCGACTTTCCAAACCTCAATATTACTAATGTTGATATTACTATTAATCGCAGGATAATTTTCTAGCGCTTTATCATAACGATCTCTAAAAAATTGGCCTAAGAAAAAGTGTCTATTGTATTCATATTTTTCGGCAGCGACTTTAAAATCTGTCATCACACCACCACCTTGAACCACGATATTTTTAGACTCCGAACGTTGTTCTGAAAAGACAGCCGATACATTTGTACGACCGAATTTAAGATCTGTTCTAACTCCAAAAAGTGATTGCGCACCTGTAATCAACGAAGTACTAAGTGGCATCGAAATATTACCAACCTCTATATTTTGTAGGATATCATCTTCTCCTCCAAATGGATCCAATTTATTCCCTAAAGCCTTTCTCCATTGAAGTTTCATTTGATTTTCGAAGCCAAAACCAGCTTGCGTATCATAATTCACTTTCATCTGAAGATTTTCTCCGACTTTCCCCAAAATACTCAATTGCATACGCTGGTTAAGATCCATTGTAAGCGTTTGACGGTTTTGCGGTAACAACATTGGATTGTCTATCTTTTGCAAGAAAACACCCAATTCTAAATTTGCATAACCTTGCGGAATCAATGAGATTTCTGATCCACCAAAAATAGTTTCGAAAGCTTTCGATTTTACTTTAAAACTTGGTAAAATACTTCCTTCCTTTTTCCCTTCCTTATCTCCAAAACGTTCTTCACGATAGTATTGATCGTTGGTTTGAGATTTTACTCGGAAATAATTTTTCATGTCTTGATTCTGAACCAAAGTCAGGTATTCTTGACGTGTCAAATAGATAGGTTCGGAAACTAAACTTGTTCCAATTTGAGGATATAAAATATACTGACGCTTTATCGCATCATATTGTACATCGTATTTTATTTGATTATCTAAAAACAATCCACCTTTTTGATCTCGGATAGGAAACTTAAGCGTATCACTTTCCTGAGCCATAACATCGCTCATAGTTCCCATTGCAAAAAGGAAACACAAAGCCGCTATAGTAGAGCCTTTACGAATAGTTTTTGGTTCGTTATGAATCTTCATTAAATTTTCTTCAAGGTTTCTTTTACTAAGAATTCCACGTCTGCATCTGGTTGATCTTGTAGGATTTTGTCCATAATTTTCTCTGCAGATTTTTTAGGAATTCCTAAAACTTCTAAAGCAGATAACGCTTCATTCTTAGATTTATTTTTAACCGAAGTAGAATTAACATCTAATATTAAACTTTGATCCAATTTATCTTTCAAATCAATAATGATTCTTTGCGCAGTTTTAGCACCAATTCCTTTTACACTTTGCAATAATTTGGCATCTTCTTGAGCGATTGCTGTTGCAATTTCTTTGGAAGAAAGTGTCGAAATAATCATCATTCCAGAAGCTGGACCAACACCGTTAACACTAATTAATTTCTGAAAAATTTCTCGTTCTAATTTTGTTGCAAATCCATAAAGTATATGCGCATCTTCTCGGACAATTAAATGTGTAAAAATTGTAACCAACTCTTCGTGTTCTAAAGTAGAATACGTATTCAATGAAATATTGACCCAATATCCGACACCATTGCAATCTATTACAGCATTTGTTGGATAAATCTCGATTAATTTACCTCTTAATTGTGTTATCATTTTGACGTTTATTTAGTTACACTACATATAGTGATAACGTCAAAAATACAATTTATTTTGTAAGGATGAAAGTTGGATTTATTGATGAGAATCTAATTTGAGTTTTAGAGATTGTAATAATCGTTTTTCGAAATCATGAATAATACTTTCTGCCCAAAAGTTTCCGTACCAATTTAATTTAGAATTTATTTGATATTCGCAAGAAAGTGTAATTTTTGTTTGCGTTGAATTTATTTTTTCTAAACGATAATTTATATTTTCAAACTTAAAATAATTTCCTTTCAACACATGTTGATCAGTTGGTTTTTGGCGAAGTTTAGACTTTGAAATATCTATTTTGAAATTTACATATTTGTTCTCTTCCAATTCAGTAACATATTCAAATAACTCCAAATCATCTGTAAATTTTCCGATACGAACCAATTGATTATTTTCTATAAATGATGTCGATTTTATTGGGCGCGGAACACCAATAAATTGATAAAATCCATCTTTATATTCATCTTGCTTTATTTCTTTGACTTCAATCAAATTAGGAAAAATATTTTCGGGTTGATTATTCACAACAATAGAACTTTCTGTAGTAAACAATTCACTTTTATCAGGAAAAACATTTTCAATTGGAAATAAAAACAACGGTAATAATAAAATTGAGTATAGTTTTTTATCATTTTCTCTTTCTGCTGTTCTGCTCCCACAAATTAATCCCGCAATTCCTGCAACTATTAAAGCTGGAAATCCCAATATTAATCCACAAACCAAATCTTCAATCCCTGTCATTAAGCTCGTTATAATATAAATTACAACTGTAATTATTGGATAAAAAAATTGTTTCAATTTTGATTTATAAATTTCTGTAGAAGAATACAAAATCGGAACTACTCCAATAACAATTGGAATTCCGAAAAGAAAAGTATAGGTTAATAGACCTCTATCAAATATACTATATGAATTATCACCTATTACCAACCGAAAAAGCAAACCATACAATGCTCCTAAAATAATTCCTATATATTCTGATTTGAACTTCATCGCGTTAATTACATTTCATTAAATTAAAAGTACAATTTATTTTGTAAGGATGAAAGTTGGATTTTAATGAAAGCCTTGTCAAGATTTAGAACGCTTGATAAGGCTTCGAGTGATTTGAATTAAATATTTTGAGAAATCAATTTTTAGTTTTTTAACGCTATAATTTTCTCAATCATTCTTTCGGCATTGCCGTTGGTTCCGCCAAGGTTGATGGCTTTGTTGTACCATTCTAAAGCCAAATCGTATTGCTTGTTAGTAAGATAAGCTTCGCCCAAACTATCGGCAACACTGGCGTTATTTGGGAACTCTTTTACAACCAGTTGAAATATTTTTATAGACTCGTTAATTTTGCCTGCTCTTAATAATTCGTAACCCAAAGTATTGAGTTCAGTTGGATTTTCAAAACTGTATTCCTTTTCGGAAGTTTTCTTTAGTTGGTAATAACTTTCAATCGCTTTGTTCACATCAGTTTGTGCTTCTTTTCTTAAAGCTTGGTAAACCGACTTTTTAGGAATTTCAAAAGATTTCCCCAGAATAATATCACGAATAATATGTCCTAAATCCCAAACTTTATTCCGATTGTTGGACGCTAAAATGATAACAACATCGTTTTTCATATCATTTAACACCAGCGATTCAAATTTGTAGGAAACACCATTGTGACGTTGCAATTCTTCTTCTCCAAAATAATCTCCAAAGGATCCACCTTGATGGTCTTTTGTGTAAGGATTATTCAATAATGTTTCAAAAGATTTTCGGGTAATCAAACGATTATGATCCATCGCATCAAGCCATTTGTACATATCATTGGTGTCCATCCAAAGCCAACCGCTGATAAACTCCATTTCTGGACAACGTTTATTATCCATATCGTAGCAAGATGTTCGATTTTTGTAGTCTGCTTTTGCATCAAACACGGAATTAGTCATTTTTAAAGGTTTGATAATGTTTTTCGTGACAAAATCTTGAAAAGTCATTCCTGTTATTTTTTCAATAATTCTTCTTTGCAAAAAAACATTGCCATTATCGTATCGGTAATCCTTTTCAGGCTCAAATAATAAGGTATCCGTTTTTTTCAAGATCTTCCAAGCCTCTTCATCGTTTTTCGGGACTATTAGCCCGTTTTCTATTCTGGGAATTCCGCTGGAATAATTAATCAAATGCCTTGTCGTTACTTTTTCGGACCATTTTGGCAAATCCAAATTGTATTTCGAAATCGGGTCGTCAAGATTGAGTTGACCACGTTCCACCAAAATCATAATCGCAACTGCATTAAATTCTTTTGCAATAGAACCAAAGTTTAAAATTGAGTTTTTCGTTAAGGGCGTTTTCTTTGTTTCGTCGCTAAAGCCAAAGGATTTTTGATAGATGATTTTTCCTTTTTTTGCAACCAAAACATTTCCATTGAACAAACCTCTTTCGTAAGATTTTGTCATTAAGGAATCGATTTTTTTGGTGACATTTTGAGCGAAAGTGAAGCTTGATAAAATCAGAAAAAGGAAAAGGAAACCGATATTTTTTGTGAAATTATGTATTTTCATAATGATCTACTTCTTCAATTCTTTTTCAATTTTTGAAATCATTTCTTTTGCGTTTTGATTGGTTGGTTCCAGCTCCAATACTTTTTGATAATCAGCTTTCGAAGCAGCGTAATCTTTTTTATCGAAATAAGCTTCCGCACGGCTATCGTACGCATTTGCCAAAGTTGGAAACTGATTAATATTCAAAGTGAAAATCTTGATAGCTTCATCAATTTTGTTATTTCTTAAAAACTCGTAGCCCAAAGTATTCAGTTCTCTTGCATCCGAAAAATTGTAATCGTTTGGATTGGTTAGCTTCAATTTTTTGTAAAGTTCAATGCCTTTATCAATGTCTTGATTGGCGACTTTTTTAATTGTTAACGAAATTGATTCTTTTATGGGTTCAAAAGGATAATTTTTCCAATGATTTTGATAGGCAATATTTGAAACAATTTCATTGATTAGCTGCATATTTCTACCGTTGGTCATCACAACCACACCGTTTCCATCTTCCAAACTTCCAATGTAATGACAAACAAATCCTTCATTTCCACCGCTGTGACCAAAGTATTTTGTACCGTTATAATCTTGAACAAATACGCCTAAATTGTTATCAAGTCTTTTTATTGACATTTCTTTTGAAAGAATCTTATTGGATTTTCCTTGTAAAGACAGTTGAGTTTCGATGATGTATTTCGCCAAATCTGTCGGATTGGTCCACAAACCTGCCGCAGCTTGTTCGGGATAGATATGGTATTTACCAACAACTTCTACCTTTCCATTGTAACCCGTCGCTAAAAGATTTTGCTTGTCGGATGATGGTGGTTGATTGAACGAACTTTGCGTCATTCCCAAAGGTTGCAATACATTTTTCAGCATATAATCTGCATACTTTTCGCCAGTTACATCTTCAACAATTAATTGAGAAACAGTCGTGCCACCGCCTGAATATTGAAACTTGAGACCAGGCTCAAAAATCGAACGAACGGTATTAGAATTTGCAGGTTTAGCGCCATCCAAAATTTGAGTAATCGTCGGTAAAGCTTGTCCTTTTTCATAACCGCCAAAACCGCTGACAGAAAGTCCAGCTGTATGACTTAACAATTGAGCGATGTTGATTTTTTTCCCTTTTGAAATTGAATCGTATGGAAATTTCCAAGTTTTCAAAAAAGTGTTAATATCCTGATCCAGATTTAATTTTTTGGCTTCGACTAACCTTAGAACTCCCAAACTGTTAAACGATTTACTAATTGACGCTGCCTGAAAAAGTGTATTCGTGCTTGCTGGTCTTTTCTCCGTGACATCTGCAAAACCGTAAGCTTTTGTCCATTCAATTTTGTAATTTTTAACGACAGCAATACTTACGGCATTGACTTCGTAAAAATCCATTCGCTCTTTTAAGGTCGTTTTTTTAGTTTTAGTCTTGTCCCAAGCATTTAAATTATTCTCTAAAGATTTGATTTTTTCATTGACATTTTGAGCATAAGTGAAGCTTGAAAAAATCAGAAAAAGGAAAAGGATTGCATTTTTCATAAGTGAAACCATTTGATTGTGATTCATATTCAATATTAATTATTTTTCTGCAAAACTGCGTCAAAATGCTTTAATACACGACCGACTAAAAAAAGTCGAACTCATTTTTTGGAAAGTACTACCAATTATTTCGCATTTTTCCTAAAATCGGTCGGCGTTGTACCTGTGTATTTTTTGAATGAAGTACTAAACGATGATTTGGAATTGAAGCCTACTTCATAAAGAATTTCTAAAATTGTCAAGTCTTTTTTGGATGGGTCTCTTAAAATTTCTTTGGCTTTCTCGATTCGATATTCATTAATAAAATCAAAAAAATGTTTGTCCATGTACAGATTAATCAAAGCCGATAAATCTTTCACAGGCATTTTGACTTGCTCCGCCAGATTCTGAATCGTTAAAGATGAATCCAAATAAGGCTCATTTTTAAGCATAAAATCTTTTAAAGATTCGATTGTGGCATTTTTCTCCGCATTAATTTCGGGACTCGGTTTTTCTTCGGAAACGACTTCTTTAATCGGTTTTAAATCCGAATTCACTCCACGGAAGAAATCGGGATTGTTTAACGCCACAAATAGATACCAACAGGTACAAAACAGAAAAGCGAGTCCATCAAGGCAAACAATCCAATCCCGAAGTTCAACCTTACCCCAACCAAAAATAAATGTTACCAGCCATCTTATCAAGACGATAAAATGCAAAACGTAATAAAGCATTGTTATTTTGTAAAGGGCATCAAGTTTAGAAATGTCAGGGTTTGCGTAATTCTCAAGATACACCGTTTTAGCTTTTCTAATCACCCAAAATGAAGCAATGAAATAGACTTGAAACAGCACTTCAAAAAGAATGAGGAAAAATTGCCAAAGCGGCATATCGCCCATGTTGTTTATAAATTTTATTTTCGCGGGTTTATCCACAAAAATAATTCCCCACATTATAAATGCTGTAAACGCTAAAAACGGAATAAGGTGCAGTAAATGCTTGGCTTTTAAGCGAAAATTGGTGTAACAAACAGACAACACATAAAGGTAAAACGTTGCCGAAAACAAATAGACAAAAGTCCAACGAAAAGCTTCGAGGTTGATATGGTTGATCGGAAATCCATGTTGTAAAAACTTAATAGCGTCAACCGCATTTGTAAAAAGAAAAAACGCAAGCAAACAGTTGGATAATTTGTGCTTGGTCTTTACCGTAACCAAAAATAGGGCAAGCAAAATCACGATGAAAATCCCAATGGCGGAAACGAACTGCTGAAATGTATACTTGTCCATTTTGTTTTGAATACAAAATCAAATGTAATATTTTTTCACATCTTTAAGAAAATACATTTATTCAATAAAATCTACATACAATGCTCATCCATTCCATTTAGCTGAAGTGCTTCTTTGGCTGGCGAGATAAAAGGTATGTTTAATTCTAATCCGCGAAGGATAAATAACACACCCAAAATAAGTGTGATAATTGGTAAGATTTTTAAGATCGTTTGACGCTGTTTCACTGATAAAAAATTACCAAATAAAACGGTTGCAAACATCAAAGGCAACGTTCCAAGTCCGAAGAAAAACATGAATAGTGCACTTTTGTAAACTGATCCTAAACCAATGGCTGCTGTAAGTGAAGCATAAACCATTCCACAAGGTAAAAGTCCGTTTAATAGACCAACTATATAAAGAGAGGAAGAATCTTTCTTGATTAAGAATTTACCAAGAGAGAGTTTTACTTTTATCATCAAGGCGTTTACAGGACGAAGTTGTGTAGCACCATTTTCGTAAAATTTTGGAATCATGACCATAATAATCATCAAAACTCCAATCAAAATACTTAGATAATTTTGTAATCCAACAAATGAAAATGATTCGCCAATCAATCCTAAAATTGCACCTAAAATTGTATAAGTGGTTACACGTCCTAATTGATAAGTCAAATTACGAAGTGTAAATTTTAGTTTGTTTTGAGATTCTAATCCCAAAGATAAAGCAATAGGTCCGCACATCCCCACGCAATGCAGGGACGATGTAAGACCTATGGATAATGCTATGATAACTATTGTGAAATCCATCGAATGGACTTTTTAATCAAATAAGTTTGATTATTTTCTTTCCAGCTTAAAGTTAATTCGTATTCTCCGTCAATTAACTTAACAGATGGTACTAAAAAATTCTTTTTATCAGATAATTTAATCGGCATTTTGACATCTTTTGTTTCGTCATCATTACGCATCAAAAAAATATCTCCTTTAAAATCGGCAGCAGTAGTCGCTGGAAATTGAAATAAAAATCCATTTGCTTGTACAATAACTTCTGGTTTTTCTGCCAAAGCATTTGCACGTTTTTCAGCATTTATTTCATCCTGAAAATGAATTTCTTTTTCGTAATAATCCTCGGTTACCATTCCGCCTGTATCTCCTGCAAAATATAACAACGATAGAATGAATATCATAAAACATCCCAAAGCAATTGCTACATAATGTCCCCAATTTAACTTCATATGATTAATATTTGAATGGAGCTGAGAAGCTCGTTTCGTATTTATCGATTACTTTTCCTTTTTGATTGACTAATCCAATCACGACTTTTTCTTTGTACGATTTTACTTCATCCATTGGAATTTTCAAGAAGAATTTTCCTTGGATGATTTGACCTTTTTCCATGTTCAATTTATTCTCGCCTTCGTACATTTCTACTTTTGAGTTTTTGTGAGATAGCAATTGAACAGTTACAATTTGGTCTGCATTTGTTTTATTGTACAATGTATACTCGAATTGATTAACGTAGTATTTGCCTTCTACCTTGTAATCTGTCCCAGGAACTTTAAGGTATTTAGATTCTACATCAGAACGAGAGAACAAGAAAGCTGTCATTGCTCCAATTAATAATAATAAAGCAAATGTATAAGCAGCTAATCGTTTTGTGAATTTGAATTTTTCGCCACGTTTGATATCATCTTCCGAAGCATAACGAATCAATCCTGTTGGTAAACCAACTTTTTCCATTACTTCGTCACACGCATCAATACAAGCTGTACAGTTAACACATTCTAATTGGATTCCGTTACGAATATCAATTCCAGTAGGACAAACAACAACACATTGACCACAGTCAATACAATCTCCTTTTCCTTCTGCTTTACGATCTTCGTTCTTTTTAAATTTTGCTCGACCAGCTGTTCCTTCACCACGTTTGAAATCGTATGTTACATTGATTGTATGCGAATCAATTAATACACCTTGGAAACGTCCGTAAGGACAAACCAATGTACACGCTTGTTCGCGAAACCATGCGAATACGAAATAAAACATTGCTGAGAAGAAAACTAATCCAACCAATGTTCCAATATTTTCTGCTGGTCCTTCTTTTATCACATCATACAACGCATCAGCTCCAATAATGTAAGCTAAGAATACATTGGCGATGATAAATGAAATGATCGCGAAGATGGTCCATTTTAATAATTTTTTACGAATTTTTTCTTCGTCCCAATCTTGCTTATCTAATCTAATTTGTTTTGCTCTATCTCCTTCTATGGCGTATTCTATTTTTCGGAAAACCATTTCCAAGAAAATTGTTTGCGGACATACCCATCCACAGAACAAACGACCATAAGCCATGGTGAATAATACGATGAAAATAATTGTCGTAATCATTCCTAAAGCTAAAAGGAAGAAATCGGATGTAAAGAACGGAAATCCGAATAAGATGAATTGGCTGTGCAAAACATCAAATTTGAACAATGGATTTCCATTAGGTAATTTAAAGAAAGGTGTTAAGATTAATATTGCTAACAATACATAACTTACATACGTCCTATAGTTTGTAAACTTACCTTTTGGTTTTTTAGGATAAACCCATTTACGTTCTCCGGTTCGCTCCATGGTTCCAATGGAACTACGAACATCTTCGTTCATTTGGCTGTTATCATCCAAATAATCGTCTAAATTAAATTCATCTTTTGGGTCAGAATTTTGAACACTCATTTTAGTGAATTTTAAATATATACAAATTTACGACTAAAAAAGAAAAGAGAGCTTATAAATAAGCTCTCTTTCAATATGATATTTGTTGTAATTATTTAATCAATTACTTTTGTTTCCATGCTTCCATTAAGTCACCTTGAGGAGCAGCTGCACCTTCTGCAACTGTTTTCGTAGGTTCTTTTTGGTTGATGTAATAAACATAAGAAGCTACTTTCTCAATTGCTAATCCAGATAACTCTTTACGTTGACCAAATGCACGCATTTGAGGATTGTGAGGAGATCCATTGTAAACAATGTGATAGATATTTTTGAACAAACTATCTTCTACATGATTCACCCAGTAATCATCCGTTAAGTTTGGTCCAATACCTCCTTTACCACCTTCCATGTGACATTGTGTACAGTTTTGCTCAAAGATTTTTTTACCTTGTTCTACGATTGCAGGATCGTTAGACTTGTTTACAGCTCCTGTGATATCAATATCATTTGCAACTGCCCAAATACTATCTTGCGCATCTTTGTAAACCATTTCTTCTTCGTATTCTTTGTCCATGTGAGCAAAGTCTGTGAAGCTATATGCCATTACGTAAACTACCATAAATACTACACCAAAGTAGAATAATGATAACCACCATTGTGGTAAAGCGTTGTCTAACTCTTTGATTCCGTCAAAACCGTGATCTAAGATAATAGATTCTTCTTCTTCGTCTGATTGTTTTTTAGCAGCTGAACTAAATAAGCGTTTGAAATAACCTATTTTTCCTTCTTCTAAATACTGTGCTTGTTCTACTTCTGATAATCTTTTGAATCTTTCTGCTTCGATTACTTTGTTCAAAGCATTAATAATTAAAAGCATTACCGTTGCAATTGCTAATACTGCCCAGAAAATTCCTTGTGCGAACACATGTTTTAAATGTTCAAGTAAATTGTTTACCATTCCTTGAAAACCTGGTTCTGGCACCACATCTACTGGCGTAACCATTGTAAACGCTAAGATTATAGCTAATAGCGTTAATGGGATAAATATATAGGCCGGGGTACGTTGTCTCATTTTGTATTATTTTTTTCGTTCTCTTCTGGTTCTAAATCTAAAGCTGCAGACTCGTTATCTTTATAAAAATCTTTTGGTTTTTTCATAACCTTAACAAATACTGTTATAAAGATTGCCATAAATCCTATTAGGATAAATATCTGCAACAAAGATGCATACTCATACTGAGAAAGGAATTCTTTATAATATTTTAACATTAGTTACTCGCTGTCTCTACTTGTTCAGCACTGATATCTGTTCCTAAACGTTGTAAATACGCAATTAATGCAGTAATCTCACGGTCTCTTAACGGAACAAACTCTTTTCCTTCAGCTTTAGCTTCAGCTTCTTTTTTAGCATATAAGTCTTTCAAATCATTAGCATCTTTAAAGATACTTGTTTCGATCGCTAATGCTTGTTTGTTCATAGAAACTTGCATACTATCAAAATCTTCTTGTTCATAAGGAACTCCTAATGCAACCATAGATTTCATTTTATCACGCGTTAACTCACGGTCTAATTTATTTTCAATTAACCATGGGTAACGAGGCATGATAGATCCGTCTGATGTAGAACGTGGATTCCACATGTGTTTGTAATGCCAAGCGTCTGGATTTTTACCTCCTTCACGGTGCAAGTCTGGACCTGTTCTTTTTGATCCCCATAAGAATGGATAATCGTAAACAAATTCTCCTGCTTTAGAGTATTCTCCATAACGTTTTACCTCGTCTCTAAACGGACGAATCATCTGAGTGTGACAAGCGTTACAACCTTCTCTAATATATAAATCACGTCCTTCTAACTCTAAAGGTGTATATGGTTTTACACTTGAAATTGTAGGTACGTTAGATTTTACTACAATTGTAGGTACAATCTCTACTAAACCACCAACAGCTAAAGTTAATACAGCAGCAATTGTTAAAACCATAGGAGTTCTTTCCATCCAAGAGTGTACTCCTTCTCCTTGTGTACGTGAAGCTGTTTTTGGTGCTAATGCAGGAGCTTCTGCTTCTTCATTCGCAATAAAGCTTCCTGATTTTACAGTTTTCCAAACATTAATAACCATTAAAATTGATCCAATCAAATATAATGTTCCTCCAAATGCACGTAATGGATATAACCATTGTTTAAGAATTGTAACTGTTTGTAAGAAGTTACCATATTCTAATGTTCCGTCAGCTGCGAATTGTTTCCACATTAAACCTTGTGTCCAACCTGCAACATACATAGGAATTACCCAGAATAAGATACCGAAAGTACCAATCCAGAAGTGTGTATTAGCCATCTTAACAGATGCTAATTTAGTTCCAAATAACTTTGGTACTAAGTAATAGATCATACCAAAAGCGATAAATCCATTCCATCCTAAAGTACCTACGTGTACATGAGCAGGAACCCAGTCTGTAAAGTGACCAATTTTATTTAAAGTTTTTGTTGCTAATAACGGTCCTTCGAAGGTAGCCATACCATAACAAGTTAAAGCAACTACGAAGAATTTCAAGATTGGATTTTCTCTTACTTTATCCCAAGCTCCACGTAACGTCAATAACCCATTTAACATACCTCCCCATGATGGAGCAATTAGCATAATTGAGAAACCTGTTCCTAATGCTTGTGCCCAACCAGGTAATGCTGTATAAATCAAGTGGTGAGGTCCAGCCCAGATATAAATGAAAATCAATGACCAGAAGTGAACAATAGATAACTTGTATGAGAATACAGGTCTATTTGCTGCTTTTGGTACAAAGTAATACATTAATCCTAAAATAGGAGTTGTTAAGAAGAATGCTACGGCATTGTGTCCGTACCACCATTGTACTAACGCGTCTTGAACTCCAGAATATAATGAGTAAGACTTTGGAGCTGTTAAGTTAAAAGTCACTGGAATTTCTAAGTTATTAAATACATGTAGCATTGTAATAGCTGCCCAAGTTCCGATGTAGAACCAAATAGCTACGTACAAGTGACGTACACGACGTTTAGCAATTGTTAAGAACATTTGTACTCCGAACAACACCCAAACTAGCGCGATTAAAATATCAATTGGCCATTCGTGCTCAGCATACTCTTTAGAAGTGTTGTATCCTAAGATAAATGTAACAAATGATAATACAATAAATAATTGCCATCCCCAGAAAACGATCCAGCTTAAAACGTCGCTGTACATTCTGGTTTTCAACAATCTTTGCATTGAATAATAAGCTCCAGTAAAGAAAGAGTTCCCAACAAAGGCGAATACCGCAAATGTTGTGTGTATCATTCTTAATCTACCAAAACCAAGTGTTCCTTGCGAGTTGATTAAACCTTGAATATTCCCTCCAATTGTACCATCATCCGATCCGAAGATGTATTCTGGTAACGTAGGAAAAAACAACAAAGTTGCAACCAATACTCCAAAGAAAAATGCCATAACTGCCCAAAACAATGTGGCATAAAGAAAATACTTTACGATCTTATTGTCGTAACTAAAAGTCTGCATTTGCATTATGAGTCGATTTTATCTTGTGTTTTTTTATCATCTTTTAACATTCTCACTGCTGGAGATTCATCTTCGTCAAACTGTCCCTTTTTATATCCCATAAAGAATAATAGAAGGAAAACTGCCCCCAAAGAGACACTAACCAATATCATTAATAATAATATCCCCATAGCTCCACAAAATTACAAAGCCCAAAGTTCTTATCACAATGATTTTGGTCAGAGCAGTATGTATATACGTAATTTAAAATCAGTCTAAATTCCATTTCGTTATTTTATCTGCAATTCGTGTGCTTGCCGTAGCAAAAATTAACACTGAAATAGAACTTATTGGCATTAAAATCGCTGCTACGACTGGTTGTAAATATCCAGAAACGGCAAAACTAAGCCCAACTATATTGTATAAGAAACTAATAAAAAATGCAATTTTTACAAATTTCATTGCTGTCTTTGCTAATTTCAAAAAGTTTGGAATAGCCGAAAAACTTCTCGCATCCAAAATTCCGTCACATGAAGGTGAAAAACTGTTAATATCTTCAGAGATTGAAATCCCTACTGTACTTTGTTTCAAAGCTCCAGCATCATTTAATCCATCTCCAAGCATCATCACTTTTTTTCCATCCTCTTCCAATTGCTTGATGTATTCTAATTTATCCGTTGGTGATTGATTAAAAATCAATTTTGCATTTGATGGAAAAATCGTTTCTAAATATTCTTTTTCAGAATCATTATCCCCTGACAAAACATGCAATTGATATGCATCCAACTCTTTCAATATACCATCCAATCCTTTTCGGTATCGATTTGTATAGACAAATTTACCAAAAACTTCTCCATCAATTGATATAAAAACTTGAGATTGATTTAATCTATTTTCATTAAAAATTGCATTGGTAAAACTTCTCGACCCAACTTTTAATTGATGCCCATCTACTTCTGCTTGTTGACCTTTCCCAACTATTTCTTCGTAATTAGAAATCGGCAAATGATCGTCAACATTTAGTTTTTTATACAACGTACGACTAAGCGGGTGATTTGAATTTCTGATTAATGCTTTTACCAATTGCTTTTGATACTCAGAAAGTTCTTTCCCCTCGTATTGCACTTGCGCTTCATCACTTTCCGTAATTGTACCCGTTTTATCAAAAACTACATCTGTAATTTTCTCCATTCTCTCGACTGTTGATGTATTTTTTACATAGAATTTCTTATTCCCGAAAATACGCATCATGTGTCCCAAAATAAACGGAGACGACAAACCAAGCGCACAAGGACAAGCGATAATTAAGATTGATGTAACAACTTCTAATATTTTTGAAGAATCGTGGAAATACCAATAAACAGCAGAAATTGCTGTAATAATAAGGATGATTAATGTGAAATAATGACTGATTTTATTCGTCAAGGCATTCAACTCAGATTCTTCTTTCTGGAACGCATCATTGTTCCACAACTGGGTTAAATAACTTTGATTAACATCCGAAATAATTTCCAACTCAATTGCATGACCAGATTGTTTTCCACCAGCAAATATTTTATCTCCAGCTTTTTTCTGAATCAAGCGAGATTCTCCCGTTACAAACGAGTTATCAATCATCGCTTCACCTTTCATCAAAATGGCATCGGCTGGAATAATTTCTTCATTTCTAATTAAAATTCGATCACCTTTTTTCAAGTCAGCCAACAAAATTGGTTGTTCATAACCATTTTCTAATTTCGCAACTGCAATTGGATAAAACGATTTGTAATCTCGATCAAATGCCAATGCTTGCATTGTTTGTTGCTGAAACCATTTACCTGTCAACATCAAAAATAAAAGCATCGCTAATGTATCAAAGTAACCTGGCGAAATATCAAAAATGATATCATAAGTCGATTTGAACATAATTACGATAATTCCTAACGCAATTGGCACATCGATATTGATATATTTATTTTTCAGACCTTGCCAAGCCGAAACAAAATAATCGGTAGATGAATAAAAGAAAACAGGCAACGACAACGCGAACATCGTCCAACGAAAATATCCTTTGTTTTGATCTAACCATTGTTCTTTTACATTACCAAAAACTTCGACATATTCTGGAAACGATAAAAGCATAATATTCCCAAAACAGAATCCTGCAATTACCAATTTGCTCACCAAAGAACGATCGACTTTGCTTTTTTTCTTTTTGTCTAATGTTTTTAGATTAATCGAAGGTTTGTAGCCTAAATTTGTAATAAATCTTGCCAAATCACCCAATTTCAAATCCGCATCTCGATACGTAATCTGAACAGTTTTTTGCGTAAAATTGACATTAGAAGATATAATATTTGGATTAATTGTATCCAAACTTTCTAACAACCAAACACACGAAGTACAATGCATTACAGGCACATAAAAGGACACAACAGTAACGCCATCATCTGAAAAATCGACAACTTTATCAAAGATTTCTTTTGTGTTTAAGAAATCAAATTGATGATTACTTTTTCCATCAGGACGCAAACCTGCATTACGATTAAGGTCGTAATAATCTTTTAAATTATTTACGTTTAAAATCTCGTAAACCGTTTTACAACCCTGACAACAAAAATCCTTTTCATCGAACTGAATAACCTCTTCTTCAATTCGTTGACCACAGTGAAAACAATTCTCTTCCATACTATTTTACAAAATTACTTTCCTTTTATCAGAATTAACGTTAACTTTGTATGAATTAAGTCATAACAACAAGATATGTCAGAGTTTAATGAGAATGTAGTATCGATTAAAGCGATGTTTGATAACCCAGAGTCTTTCGGGGTTTTTAGTAAGGAAGAATTATTGGAGTTTGAGCAAGAAAAGAAAATCATCAACCTAAAAAAAGGAGACGAAATTATCCAGGAAGGTCACACACCAAAAGGTATATATTGCGTCATGAAAGGAACTGCTAAGTTGTTCAAAATTGGTTTTAATGGAAAAGAGCAAATTCTACGTTTTATCAACGAAGGTGACATTATCGGTTATCGCTCAATTTTAAGTCAAGAAGTTTTTGGTGCATCTGCAACTGCAATGACCCCTGTTGAAATATATTATATTCCAGAAAAATTCTTCTTAAAATTATTAGAAGTTAATCCAAAATTAGCTTTCAATATTTTACAAAGAATTGCAAAAGATTTGGGAGAATATGCAAGAACAATTACTTATTTAGCACAAAAAACAGTTCGCGAACGTTTGGCTGAAGTTTTAATTTTATTAGAAGGAAAATTAGGAACAGACAAAGACGGATTTATCAACATTTCGTTGACACGCGAAGAAATGGCAAATTTGATTGGAACAGCAACAGAATCTGCAATTCGTTTGATTTCTGAATTCAAAACTGATGAATTAATCGAAGTTGAAGGACGAAAAATCAAAGTTTTAGATCATCAAAAATTGACAAAATTAGGTCATGTTATTTTGTAAGAATTTATTCTTTATATAAAATAAAAAGTCGCTCTGTGAGCGACTTTTTTTATGCAAACTATTTCAATTTCATATAATAATCTTTGAGAATTGGATCAATTTTTTCGAGCGCATATCTCAACGTCGTTCTTGGCATTTGTAATGTATATTCATCTAAAAACTCAATCAACTTTTCTTCGTCCATTTTTCCCATTTCACGCAACATCCAACCATTTGCTTTGTGCATTAAATCGTGTGAATGATTAAGATTTTTCAACACAATTTCTGGAACAATTGAAAATGATTTTTGTTTGATAAAATACATCGTTGATACAATTGCAATTCGTTTTTCCCACAAATCCTCAGAATTCGCTAATTCAAAAAGCAATTCCTCTCGCTTTTGATGAAAACAATAATGTCCCAAAATTTTATAACAACTTGTGTCAACCAAATCCCAATTGTTGATTTGAGAAGTTTGAGCAAGATAAAAATCGATAATTTCTTTTCTTACAAGTTCGTCTTTTGATTTTTCGTACTTCGAAACCAACATCAACAAAGCAGTTAATCTATATTCGTGAATATTAGAATTCAATAAATTTTTGATGTCATTTAATGAAACTTGTTGATAAAATTCTTTCGCAATCAAACGCTGATTAGGAACAGAAATCCCAAGAAAAATATCTCCTTCGCCATATTCTCCTTTTCCAGTTTTGAAAAAACGCATCATAATTTTCGCTTTTTCTTCGTCCGATAAATCTTGTAAAGTTGATTTTAATTGCTCTATCATATTTTATCAATTAAGATGTTGAAGTTAACAAAAAAAGAGTCCAAAAACTGAACTCTTTCTATCTTTATTCTTCCGTATCATTTTCTTCTTCTTCATCATAATACTGAAAAAGAAAGTTATTATAAGGAAAACGTTTCATATGAATTTCTTTCACTTCTTCATAAACTGTTTTGCGCAAATCTTCTAAATTATCTTTTTCCGTTGCCGAAATAAACAATGTCGGATAATCCGTTTTCGCCATCCACGTACGTTTCCAATCTTCTAACGAATAATTTTCAAATTTCTTTTCAGACAAATCATCTTCATCTTGTTTGACATAAGAAAAATTATCAATTTTATTAAAAACCATAATCGTTGGTTTCTCTTTCGATTCAATTTCAGCTAAAATTTGATTCACCGAATTCACATGATCCTCAAAACTCGCATGCGAAATATCCACAACATGCACCAATAAATCCGCTTCGCGAACCTCATCTAATGTAGATTTGAACGATTCCACTAATTGTGTAGGCAACTTACGAATAAACCCAACCGTATCCGTTAATAAGAAAGGTAAATTACCTATCACCACTTTACGAACCGTTGTATCTAATGTTGCAAATAATTTATTTTCGGCAAAAACTTCAGATTTCGATAAAACATTCATCAACGTTGATTTCCCAACATTTGTGTACCCAACCAACGCAACGCGCACCAATGCACCACGATTTTTACGCTGAGTTGCCATTTGCTTATCGATTCCTTTCAGTTTCTCTTTCAATAATGTAATTCGATCACGAATAATACGTCTATCCGTTTCAATTTCAGTTTCACCAGGACCACGCATACCAATTCCTCCACGCTGACGCTCTAAGTGCGTCCACATTCGTGTTAATCGCGGTAATAAATATTGATATTGTGCCAATTCTACTTGCGTACGTGCATATGAAGTTTGCGCTCGTTGAGCAAAAATATCTAAAATCAATTGTGTACGGTCGATGATTTTTTTGTTGACAACTTTCTCAATATTTTTCAACTGAGAAGGCGTTAATTCATCATCAAAAATAACTGTATCAATATCATATTCCTCGACAAAAGCTGTGATTTCATCTAATTTCCCGCTTCCTACAAAGAATTTAGAATCAGGTTTGTCCATTCTTTGCGTAAAACGTTCTCCAACTGTCGCTCCAGCTGTATAAGCTAAGAACTCCAATTCGTCCATATATTCCGTCAGTTTCTCTTCGGATTGTTCACGTGTAATCAATCCAACTAAAACTACTTTTTCGTATTGTGCTTCTTGTTTTTCTAACATATATTACTGCAAAAATAAAAGAAAGTTTTGGATGTCAGACTACTTCGTCTAAAATCTTAACGATAATTTTCACATTCTATTAAAATTAAATCAGATAAAATTTTCATCTTTGTCGATTCACTAAACAATATACTTTATGAAGAAAAATTTACTATTTGGAGTTTTAACTTTATTATCATTGAGTGTTAATGCTCAAAATCAAAAAATATCTTTTGAAGAATCAGAAGGTTTCACAATAGGAAATCTTAATAACCAAAAAAATTGGTTTAATTGGGGATATGTATCAGATAACAACTCTAAAGTCATTAACACATTTGCAAGCGATGGTAAAAATTCAGCACAAGTTATAAATAATGAAATTGAAGAAGGTAATTGGGGAGGAATTGCTTATCCTGTAACTAAGTATCGTAAATATTCTATTTCTGCAGATGTATATTTAGACAACACTGACAATTCTAATTACGAAATGTTAGCATTATACAATGAAAATAATGATTATGATCTAGTTGGTGGTTTACTTTTTTATTACGACGGAGAAGTCGCCTACGAAGACATTGAAACCAGCTTGGTCTTGGGAACATGGACTCCTAAAAAATGGTACAATGTAAAAGCCGAAGTCGATTTAAAAACGAAAAAAGTTATTTATTTCTTAGACAATGTAAAAGTAAAAGAAACAAATATTTCTAATTTGAACAATGAAATTACTGAAGTAGATTTTAGTTTTGATAATTATGGCTCTGGATTTATAGTTGATAATGTTAAAATTGTAGATTTAGAGAATTTAGGTACAAATGAAAATAACAAAACAGAAATTTCTATTTATCCTAATCCTGTAAACGATTATCTTAATATAAATTCTGATAAAAAAATCAGTGCAATAAGTATTACAGATTTAACTGGGAAATCTCTTTTTGAAGGTACAAATTTGAATAAAATAGATGTTAATCATTTACCTAAAGGATTATATTTAATCAAAATAAAAACTGATAATTCTGAATCAATTCAAAAATTCATAAAAAAATAATCATTTTTAAAGCGAAATATAAAATATATATTTCGCTTTTATTTTGAATAAAACTTATTCATTCATCAAAAAAATAGAATAATTTACTCTTTTATATCTACTTAAGAACTCTTTTCTCTAATTTTAAAAAAAACTATTGTCAATTAAAATTTCCTTTCTACATTTGCTTCAACAAAAAAATTAAAATGTACACAAATCAATTACATCATCATCACCATCATACTTGCACTCAAGCGAGCAGATAGTGGTATGTAATGATTTTATCACAATATCTAAGTCCCGTTTGAGTAAATCGAACGGGATTTTTTTTTACTTCAAGATTTAATCATCGATTTACTCAAACTTAAAAATATAAAATATTAAAAATGAGTAAATTAAAAATAGCTATTCAGAAAAGTGGTCGATTAAGTGAAAAATCACTCGAATTATTGAAAGATTGCGGAATTAAAATCTCTACAAGTAATCGAAAATTAAGAACCGAATCTCCAAATTTCCCTATCGAAGTTTTATTCTTACGCGATGATGATATTCCGCAATATGTAGAACAAGGCGTTGCTGATATCGGCATTTTAGGCGAAAATGAAGTTTGGGAAAAAAATAAAAATGTTACACAAATTCGTCAATTAGGTTTTGCAGGATGCAAACTTTGTTTAGCGATACCAAAAGATGAAATTTATACGGATTTAAGTTATTTTCAAGATAAAAAAATTGCTACTTCTTATCCACGAATTTTAGGAAAATTCTTCCAAGAAAAAGGAATTAATGTCAAAATTGAAGAAATCGGTGGAAGCGTAGAAATTGCACCAAGTATAGGTTTGGCAAATGCTATTTTTGATATCGTTTCTACAGGTTCTACTTTATTAACAAACGGTTTAAAACAAGTGGAAACGGTAGTTGAATCGCAAGCTGTTTTAATTTCTAATAAAAATCTTGATGTTGAAAAACAAGCTATTGTAGATCGTCTTTTATTTAGAATCGAAGCAGTTAAACAATCTTCTGAAAACAAATATATTTTATTAAACGCACCAAACGAAAAGTTAGAAGAAATCATTGCTTTGTTACCCGGAATGAAATCTCCAACAGTTTTACCATTGGCCGAGAAAGGTTGGTCATCAATCCACACTGTCATTAAGGAAGATACTTTTTGGGACATTATCGAGCAATTGAAAGCTTTGGGTGCAGAAGGAATTTTAGTATTAGAAATTGAAAAAATGATTTTATAAGATATAAGTCTTAAGGTATAAGTCATAAAGATGACAATAAAAACCTTAGATCTTAGGTCCTAGAACTTAAAACTAAAAAAATGCAAAAATATATCAAACCTCAACTTTCAGATTGGTCAACGTTAACAGCTCGACCAACGAAAGAAGCACAAAATTTACAAAAAATCGTTTTAGATGTTTTTGAAAAAATTCAAATCGAAAAAGATCAAGCATTAATTGATTTTACAGAAAAATTTGATCAAGTTAATTTAACTTCTTTAGAAGTTTCTACTCAAGAAATTGAAGAAGCAAAAAGTTTAATTTCTGAAGAATTGAAACAAGCAATTGAATTAGCAGCCTCAAACATCGAGAAATTTCATGCTTTACAACGCGAAGATGTCAAAATTATTGAAACAACAAAAGGTGTAAATTGTTGGAGAGAATCTCGCGGAATAGAAAATGTTGGAATCTACATTCCTGGCGGAACAGCTCCATTATTTTCTACAGTATTAATGTTAGGAATTCCTGCAAAATTAGCGGGTTGTCATAATATTATTTTGTGTACACCTCCAAATCAGGAAGAAAAAATTCATCCTGCTATTTTATATACAGCAAATTTAATTGGAATTGAAAAAATATATAAAGTTGGAGGAATCCAAGCCATTGGTGCGTTAACTTTTGGAACAGAAACGATTCAGAAAGTTGATAAAATTTTTGGACCAGGAAATCAATACGTAACTGCTGCAAAACAGGTTGCTCAGAATTTTGGAGTTGCTATTGATATGCCCGCAGGTCCAAGTGAAGTTTTGGTAATTACTGATGAAACTTCAGTTCCTAAATATGTCGCAGCCGATTTATTATCGCAAGCAGAACACGGAATAGATTCACAAGTGATTTTATTAACAACAAACGAGCAAACATTAAACGAAACAATTATTGAAATTAATGCTCAATTAGAAGTTCTACCAAGAAAAGAATTAGCAGCTAAAGCTCTAGAAAATTCACGAGGAATTCTTTTAAATTCAATCGAAGAATGTGTAACTTTTTCTAACATTTATGCTCCAGAACATCTAATTTTTGCTTGCGAAACAGCTGAAAATTATATCGGAAAAATTATTAATGCAGGCTCAGTTTTCTTAGGAAATTATTCGTGCGAATCCGCTGGAGATTATGCGTCTGGAACCAATCACACATTACCAACAAACGGATATGCAAAGAATTATTCAGGTGTGTCTTTTGATAGTTTTATCAAGAAAATTACTTTTCAAAAATTAACAGCACAAGGAATTCAAAATATTGGTCCAGCAATCGAATTAATGGCCGAAGCCGAAGAATTATTTGCCCACAAAAACGCAGTTACCTTAAGACTAAATGATCTAAAATCGTAAATCAAAAATCGTACATGAATTCTTTTAACATAAACAACATCATTCGTCCCAACGTAAAAGCGATGAAAGCCTATTCATCGGCGCGTGACGAATTTCAAGAAATAAATGACGATTTCGTTTTCTTAGATGCGAACGAAAATCCATTCAACAATGGGCTAAATCGTTATCCCGATCCTTTGCAACGCAATGTAAAATCGATTTTAAGTGAAATCAAAAACTTTCCTGCCAATCAGATTTTATTAGGAAATGGAAGTGACGAAGTTTTGGATTTAATTTTTCGTGCATTTTGCGAACCGAATCAAGATAATGTCATTGCGATTTCTCCTTCCTATGGAATGTATGGAGTTTTAGCTAATCTGAATGCAATTGAATACCGAAAATCATTATTAAACGAAGAAGATTTTCAACCAAATATCGAAGATATTTTCTCAAAAGTTGATGACAATACGAAAATGATTTTCTTGTGTTCGCCTAATAATCCAACTGGAGAAATCATCAAAAGAGAATTTATTTTAGAAATTGTAACTCGTTTTAATGGTTTAGTAATTATCGACGAAGCGTATATCGATTTCGCTACGGGAGTTTCTTGGATAAAAGAAATCAAAAATTATCCTAATGTAATTGTTACACAAACTTTATCGAAAGCGGTTGGTTTGGCAGGAATCCGTTTAGGAATTTTGTATGCTTCACAAGAAATTGTTGATGTTTTAAACAAGATTAAACCGCCTTATAATATTAATCAATTAACACAATTAAAAGCGATTGAAATTTTAAGCGATTACGATAAAGTGATAGCTGTTACAAATACAATTATCGAACAAAAAGAAGTTTTAGAAACTGCTTTAATTGAGATTTCATTTGTAGAAAAAATCTATCCAAGCGATGCGAATTTCATTTTGATCAAAGTTGATAATGCAAACGAACGTTACAATCAATTGGTCGAAAAAGGAATTGTCATTCGTAATCGAAACAACGATGATTTATGTCAAAACTGTTTGAGAATCACAGTTGGAACGGATGAGGAAAATGAGAAACTTATGACTACGTTAAAAGATTTAGTACGTAAGATTTAAGACATAAGGATTACAAATAATGAACAAATTTTGTTAACTTAATTTTTAATCTAATCATCTTAAAATCTGTAATTATGGCAACATTTAAAGACCTTATTGTTTGGCAAAAATCACATCAACTTGTTTTGAAGATTTATGAATTGACTAAATTATTTCCTCGAGAAGAAATTTATGGTTTAACAAGCCAAATAAGACGCGCTGCTTATTCCATACCTTCAAATATTGTTGAAGGAAAGAAAAAGAAAACAATTCCGCATCAGCTAAGTTTTATAAATATTGCAGAAGGTTCTTTAGAAGAAGTCAAGTATTTCTTGATTTTAAGTAAAGATCTAAATTATATAGAAGAAAATAAATTTAATGAATTAATAAAAGACGCAGAAGAAATTGGAAAACTTATTAATGGTTATGAGAAATTTATTAAAAACTCAAAACCTTAAATCTTACGTCTTATGTCTTATGTCTTATAAACTAATTATGAAAAAAATACTATTCATCGATCGCGACGGAACAATGATCTTGGAACCCGAAGACTACCAAGTTGACAGCTTTTCGAAACTAGAGTTCTATCCAGAAGCATTTACTTATTTAGGTAAAATTGCGAAAGAATTGGATTACGAATTAGCGATGGTAACCAATCAAGATGGTTTGGGAACGCCTGCTAATCCAGAAGAATTATTCTGGCCGATTCAAAATTTTGTGGTGAAAGCATTCGAAAATGAAGGGGTGAAATTCGAAGATATTTACATTGATAAAACCTTTGCACACGAAAATGCGCCAACGCGCAAACCAGGCACAGCTTTGTTAACAAAATATATTAATAATCCAGAGTACGATTTAGTAAATTCGTTTGTGATTGGTGATCGAATTACAGATGTTAAATTAGCTCAAAACCTTGGTGGAAAAGGAATTTTCATCGCGAATGATGAAGCTTTAGGAGCAGACGAAATCAATGATAACGAAGGTTTGAATGAAACGATTGCTTTAAAAACAACGTCGTGGAAAGATATTTATGAGTTCTTAAAACTTCAAAATCGTACCGCTTCAATTGTTCGTAACACGAATGAAACAAAGATCAAAATAGATTTAAACTTAGACGGAACCGGAAAATCCGATATCTCGACAGGAATCCACTTTTTCGATCATATGCTAGATCAAATTGCGCGTCATGGTCAAATGGATTTGGTGATTAAAGTCGATGGCGATTTAGAAGTTGACGAACATCACACAATTGAAGATACAGCAATTGCTTTAGGCGAAGTTTTCGCTCAAGCTTTAGGAAACAAATTAGGCATCGAACGTTACGGATTTACTTTACCAATGGACGATTGTTTAGCTCAAGCAGCGATTGATTTTGGTGGAAGAAATTGGTTGGTTTGGGAAGCAGATTTTAAACGTGAAATGATTGGTCAAATGCCAACAGAAATGTTTTATCATTTCTTCAAATCATTTACAGACGGAGCAAAAGCCAATTTAAACATCAAAGCAGAAGGTACAAATGAGCACCACAAAATCGAAGCGATTTTCAAAGCCTTTGCCAAAGCCATAAAAGTAGCGGTTAAGCGTGATCCAGAAAAAATGATTTTACCATCAACAAAAGGACTTTTGTAGACTTAAGTCTTAAGGTATAAGTTCTAAGGATTTTCTTTTCCTTATGCCTTACGACTTAGAACTTAGAACTAAAAAAATGATAGCAATAGTAAAATACAACGCAGGAAATGTAAAATCGGTGTACAATGCGGTGACTCGTTTGGGTTACGAAGCGGTGGTTACGGACGATTTTGAAACCTTGCAAAATGCAGATAAAGTAATTTTCCCTGGAGTTGGCGAAGCAAGTTCTGCGATGGTTTATTTAAAAGAAAAAGGATTAGATAAAGTCATCAAAAACTTAAAACAACCGACTTTGGGAATTTGTTTGGGTCAGCAATTGATGTGCGCTTATTCGGAAGAAGGAAATACCGATTGTTTAGGAATTTTCCCTATTCAAGTGAAATTATTTCCTTCAACAGAAATTGTTCCTCATATGGGCTGGAACACGATTTATGATTTAAAAACACCTTTATTTAATAATGTTCAAGAAAACTCCGACATTTATTATGTACATAGTTTTTATTGCGAAAATTCAGAATATACGATCGCGAAAACAGATTATATTTTAGAATATTCAGCAGCTTTAAATAAAGATAATTTTTACGCAACTCAATTTCACCCAGAGAAATCTGCAGGAATAGGAGAACAAATACTAAAAAACTTTCTAAGTTTATAGTAATTATAAATTCTCACACATGAAAAAAATAGTTTTTACTTTACTTAGTGCTTTTGCAATTTCGCAGGTTTCTGCTCAGGAAAAAGTGTATTTTACCTCTACCCCTTCTTTAAGTCCAGATGCTAAAACGGTTTATTTTAGTTACGATGGCGACATTTGGTCAACTGACATTAATGGTGGAAATGCGTCAAGAATCATAGCTTTAGAAGGCGAAGAAATTAATCCTCGTGTTTCACCAGACGGAAAATGGTTAGCGTTTAGTTCTAATCAATACGGGAATTACGATATTTATGTGATGCCTATAAATGGTGGGAAAATCAAGCAATTGACGTTTCATCAAGCCAAAGACGAAGTCGAAAGTTGGAGCTGGGATAGTAAATCGATCTATTTTACATCAAACCAAAATAATGGATTTGGAAGTTTTAAAATTAATTTAGATGGAAAAACACCAGAAGCGCTTTTTACAAATTATTTCAACACAACAAATGGTTTAGTAGAAACTCCTCAAGGCGAATATATTTTCACAAATTCATCTGAAAGTGCAAGTCAAGTTACACGAAAAAGATACAAAGGAGAAAATAATCCAGATTTATTAGGATATAATCCAACCACAAAAAGTTATAAACAATATACCGATTACAACGGAAAAGATTTTAATCCAACAGTTGATAAAAACGGAATTATTTATTTTATTTCGGACGAAAATAATGGCGAATACAACTTATATCAATTAGCAAATGGTAAAAAAGAAGCGTTAACAAAATTTGAAACTTCCATCAAGAAACCTTTTGTTTCGGCTGATGGTTCAAAAGTTGTTTTCGAAAAAGATTATCAATTATTTGTTTACGATGTAAAAGCAAAAACATCGAAGCCTCTTACAATTAATGTCAATTCGAATAAATCTTTAGAAAAAGAACAAAATTTTGAAGTTGAAAATAATATTGACTATTTTGATATTTCTCCTGACGGAAAGAAAATGGCTTTTGTAAGTAGAGGAATTATTTTTGTTTCGGATAATGAAGGAAAATTTGTCAATCAAATTTCTGATGGAAAAGAGCGTGTTTTAGAAGTAAAATGGTTAAAAGACAACAAAAATTTAATCTTCAACCAAACCTATAAAGGTTATCAAAATTGGTTCAAAATTTCGGCTGACGGAAAAGGAAAAGTTGAACAATTAACTTCTGATTTAAGAAATAATCGAGACATTACGTTCAACAATGATTTATCACAAGCTGTTTATTTAAGCGGACGCGATGAAGTAAGATTATTAGATTTGAAATCACTTAAATCATCAACAATTGTTAAAGATGAAATTTGGGCTTTCCAAAATTCGAAACCATCTTTTTCTCCAAATGATGAATATGTGTTATTCTCTGCAAAACGCAATTTCGAGTTAGATATTTTTATTCACAACATCAAAAAAAATACAACTGTTAATTTAACGAATACTGGTGTTTCTGAAGCTGATCCTACTTGGTCTCCAGACGGAAAATATATCTATTTTTCAAGCGATAGAAAAAATCCGTCCTATCCTTTAGGAATGCAAGAATCAAGTATTTATCGCGCTTCTTTAGATTGGTTTGATCAAGCTTATAAATCAGAAAAATTTGATAATTTATTTGTCGAAGAAAAAAAGGTTGAAAAGAAAGAGAAAAAAGAAGAAAAGAACGATTTTAAAGCATTAACTATTAATCCTGAAGGATTCTTGGAACGAATCGAATTGGTAACAGACCGTTTTGGATATCAAACAAATCCTTTTGTTTTTGCGGATGATAAAAAGCAATTTTTATTCTATAATACCAATCAAGAAAATGGTAAATTTCAGTTATACAGAAAAACAACCATTGATTTTGAAGAAGATAAAACAGATAAAATATTCAACAAAGGCGCTGATTTTATCGTAAAAAATGAGAAAAATCTTTATGCTTTAATCGATAATTCTGTTTACAAATTTGGCATTAGTTCTACAAATCCTGAAAAAGTGAATATTAAATATAATTTCAATAAAAACTTGGCTTCAGAATTCAATCAAATGTACGAGGAAGCTTGGGCTGGAGTAGAAGAAAATTTCTATGATGAGAATTTTCATGGAATCGATTGGAAAGCTAAAAAAGAGCAATACGCAACGTTTTTACCTTATGTCAACAATCGAAATGATTTGAGAATTTTGTTAAATGATATGCTAGGTGAATTGAATTCTTCGCATTTAGGTTTTTCATCTTTCGGAAAAGAAGAAAGTCGAAGATTGAATTATTTCACCAACGAAACAGGAATTATTTTCAAAAAAGATCAACCTTTTACAGTTGAAAAAATCTTACGAAAATCTCCTGCTTTTCTTAAAAATGTTGATGTTCAAGAAGGTGATATTTTAGTGAGCGTAAATGGGCAAAAAATCGATCAAAACCAAAATCGCGAAACTTATTTTACAACGCCTAAAAAATTAGAAGAATTAACTCTTGAATTTGACCGAAAAGGAAAAACAATTTCGACGAAGATTCATCCAATTTCAAATAACGAATTGAAATCGCTTTTATATGATGAATGGATTTATGAAAATCGTCAGCGTGTAAAAAAATTAAGCAACGATAGAATCGCTTATTCGTACATGAAAAATATGTCTAATTCTGAATTGGATGTATTTTTATTGGACATGGTAGAGCAAGAGAATAGAAAAGATGGTGTCATTTTAGATTTACGTTTCAATACAGGTGGAAATGTACATGATAAAGTCTTGAACTTTTTATCGCAAAGACCTTATTTGAAATGGAAATATCGTGAAGGACAATTAACTGTTCAACCGAACTTTGCACCTTCAGGAAAACCAATTGTTTTATTAATTAACGAATACTCATTAAGCGATGCAGAAATGACAGCCGCAGGATTCAAAGCTTTAAAATTAGGAAAAATCATCGGTCAAGAAACGTATCGATGGATCATTTTTACTTCTGGAAAAGGATTAGTTGATGGTTCATTTTATCGTTTACCAAGTTGGGGAACTTATACTTTGGATGGACAAAATTTAGAAAAAACTGGTGTTAAACCTGACATTTATATTAAAAACACGTTCTTAGATCGACTAGAAAATAAAGACCCACAATTGGAACGTGCAATCCAAGAGGTCATGAAAGAATTAAAATAAATTTAAGACTTAAGTTGTAAGGCGTAAGAAGTTACACCTTAGATCTTATGTCTTACACCTTAAAACTAAAGAATAATGAGAATCATTCCAGCTATAGATATTATCGACGGAAAATGCGTTCGATTATCGCAAGGCTATTACGATACAAAAAAAATATACAACGAAAATCCATTGGAAGTAGCAAAAGAATTCGAGGATTACGGTATCGAATATTTGCACTTGGTGGATTTAGACGGCGCAAAATCAAAGCAAATTATTAATCATAAAACCCTAGAATTAATTGCTTCTAAAACCAATTTAAAAGTTGATTTTGGCGGTGGAATTAAGGCTAATGATGATATTAGAATTGCTTTTGAATGTGGTGCAAATCAAATTACAGGTGGAAGTATTGCTGTTCAAAACCAAACATTATTTCAAGAATGGATTTCACAATATGGAAGTGATAAAATTATTTTAGGCGCAGATGCTAAAGATCGAAAAATTGCTACACATGGTTGGTTAGAAACCTCAGAATTGGATGTCATTGATTTTATTCAAGAATATAAAACTAAAGGAATTGATTATGTGATTTGTACAGACATTGCGAAAGATGGGATGTTACAAGGAACTTCAAACGAATTGTACGCTGAAATTTTAGCAGCTTCGGATGTCAAATTAATTGCTTCGGGTGGTGTTTCTTCGATCGACGATTTAATTAAAGTGAAAGAGTTAGGTTGTGAAGGAGCAATTTTGGGAAAAGCTATTTATGAAGGAAGAATTGATTTGAAGGATTTACGTTTGTTGATTTAGCGATTAACGATTTATGAGTTACGATTAAGATTTCGTAAATTGTATATCGTAAATCTAAAATAAACAAAGTGCAAGAGATTATTAAGAAACGAACAAAACAAATTGGAATAGACGTTATTCTTTTGATTAATCAATTCCCAAATTCGATTGCAACAAGAGCTATTTCTAATCAAATCATTCGAAGTGCAACTTCAATTGGAGCAAATTATAGAGCAGCTTGTCGTGCAAAATCAACGGCTGATTTTATTAATAAACTCAAAATCGTTGAAGAAGAAACTGACGAAACTATTTATTGGTTGGAAATTTTAGAGGAATCTAAATTATTTGAATCACCTAAAATTAATCAGTTAAAAATCGAGCTCAACGAAATATTATCAATTATTGTTAGCTCAATAAAAACTTTAAGAAATAAACAAAATAAATGATTTGAGATTTTTGATTTACGATTGTCGATTATCATTAAATCGCAAATTCCTAAATTGTAAATCTGAATTCGTAAATCTAAAATATACTACGTGTTAAAAAAAAGAATCATTCCGTGTCTGGACATCAAAGATGGAAGAACGGTAAAAGGGGTTAATTTCGTGGGTTTACGCGATGCGGGAGATCCAGTAGAATTGGCAAAAAAATATGTAGAAGAAGGCGCTGATGAATTGGTGTTTTTGGATATCACAGCTACCATTGAAAAGCGTAAAACTTTAGCTGAAATGGTGGAGAAAATTGCTTCGGCGATTAATATACCGTTTACAGTTGGTGGTGGAATCAATTCGGTGGAAGATGCTTCGGCGGTCATCAAAGCTGGCGCAGATAAAGTTTCGGTGAATTCTTCGGCGGTTAAAAATCCTCAATTAATTGCAGATTTAGCTGCTCGATTTGGATCGCAATGTGTAGTCGTTGCTGTAGATACTCGCGATGTAAATGGAACACAAAAAGTTTTCGTAAGCGGTGGAAAAATTGAAACCGAATGGGAAACCTTAGATTGGGTCAAAAAAGTAGAAGAATTTGGCGCTGGCGAAATTCTGTTAACATCTATGGATGGAGATGGGACAAAAGCTGGTTTCAAAATTGATATCACAAAAGCAGTTGCTGATACTGTAAATCTTCCAGTAATAGCTTCGGGTGGAGCTGGAAAAATGGAGCATTTTACAGAAGTTTTTACCCAAACAAAAGCAAGTGGTGGATTGGCTGCAAGTATTTTTCACTTTGGTGAAATTCCAATTCCGACGCTTAAAAATTATTTAAAAGAACAAAATATTCCGATACGATGAAGATCGATTTCAATAAAAGTAATGACGGATTAGTTCCCGTTATTATTCAAAATTATCTTAACAATAGAGTTTTGATGTTAGGTTATATGAACGAAGAAGCTTTTAACAAAACCCAAGAAATTGGAAAAGTGACCTTTTATTCTCGTTCAAAAAATAGATTATGGACAAAAGGTGAAGAATCAGGAAACTTCTTAGAGGTTAAATCAATTGCGGTTGATTGCGACAACGATACAGTTTTAATCAAAGCAAAACCTTTTGGACCAACTTGTCATACGGGTTCTACGACTTGTTTTAAAGAAGAAACCAACCACGGATTTGTATATGAATTAGAACAAACCATTAACGATAGAATTGATTTGGACAATGATCCAGATTCGTATACCAACAAATTATTCAAAAGAGGAATCAATAAGGTTGCGCAAAAAGTAGGTGAAGAAGCAGTTGAATTGGTAATTGAAGCCAAAGACAACAACGATGATTTATTTATTAATGAAGCCGCGGATTTAATGTATCATTATTTAATTTTATTGAAAGCCAAAGGTTTCAAATTAGAAGATGTAGAAAATGTTTTGAAATCAAGAGAAAATGGTCCAAGACGAGCTGAGTAAAGTAGTTTAGAAATATAAAAGATTGCAGATTAGCAATCTTTTTTGTTTTCAAAAAACTGATGTTTAGCAGAATTAGCCAAATTTATTTAATTTAATTAGAATTAATATAAATAAAAATAATACTTTTGAAATCAAATTAAAATTAGTCTAAATAATCATTACAATATATTCTATTCATATGAAAAAATTATTCATTTCTGCTGCTATCCTTGTTGCTTCATTTATTCAAGCTCAAACGAATACGTTGATGGACGCTGGTTTTTGGAAAAATAATCCAACAATAGAAACTGTAAAAACTGAAATTTCGAAAGGAAATAGTCCTTCTTTTCAAAATGGTGGTTTCTTTGATCCTGTTGTGATAGCGATTAACAATAAAGCAGATTTTAATGTGACTAAATTTTTAATTGAACAAGAAGGAAATTCTATTGATAAAAAAACGCATCACTCAAGAATTTATCTTCAATGGGCTGCGGCTGCGGGGAATTTAGAATTGGTAAATTATTTATTAGCCAAAGGTTCTGATGTTCACTACAAAGACAGCCATGGTTACGATGTGATTACGTATGCTGCAAGTGCTGGAAATCAAAATATAGCGGTTTACGATGCGTTAATTAAAGCTGGTGCCAATCCAAAAGTTAAAGGAGAAAATGGGACTAACTTAATTATGGAAGCAATTGCAAATGATGATGATTTAAAAGTAACAGAATACTTTATTTCGAAAGGTTTATCATTAAGCGAAAAAGACGCTAACGGACGTACTATAGCGGATTATGCTGCAAAATTAGGAAACTTATCAATCATAGATAAATTAATCGCGAAAGGTGTAAAACCTACAGATCAAGCTTTATTTTTTGCCACTCAAGGTTCGAGAACAAAAGAAAATGGTGTAGAAGTTTTCCAAGAATTAATTACAAAATATAAATTAAATCCAAAAGCGTTAAATCCAGACGGACAAACATTATTACATGCTTTATCTCGCAGAGGAAACTCAGAAACAATCAACTTTATCTTATCAAAAGGTGTTGATGCTAAAATTGCTGATAAAGAAGGAAACACTGCATTAATGGTTGCTGCTGGAGGAAAAAACACAGATTTAATCAATACATTTTTATCAAAAGCAAATAATGTAAATGCGATTAATAAAAATGGTGAGTCAGCTTTAACGAAAGCTGTTGCTTCTGGAACATCTCAAATCGTTTCTTTATTATTAGAAAAAGGCGCTAAAGCTAATATTGTTGATAAAGATGGAAATAATTTGGCTTATTATTGGTTCAATTCTTTCAAACCAAATGATGAATCATTCGCTGAAAAACAAGCTTTATTAACAAATGCAAAAGTTGATTTTAAAGCTACTCAAAGCAAAGGTGCAACTTTGTTACACATCGCTGTTGATAAAGGAAATGTAAATTTGGTAAAGAAAGCGATTGAATTAGGTGTAAATATTAATACACAAGATGAAGACGGAAATACAGCGTTACACAAAGCAGCTTTGATTGCGAAAGATGATGCAATCTTGAAAACTTTGGTTGCTGCTGGAGCGAAAAAAGATATTAAAACAGAATTTGACGAAACGGCTTATGATTTGGCTGGAGAAAACGAATTCTTAAAGAAAAATAATGTGTCTATTGACTTTTTAAAATAATGAAGGAGATGAAATTTAACTTAATCAAAAAATTAGTTGGATTAGTTGTAATCTTAATGGCAACTGCCACTTTTGCACAAACAACAAAATACAAAACAATGATTCAGATGAATAATTACACAGGAAAAGAAGCCTATGTAGTGATTTCATTAATCAATCCAAAAGGACAATACGAAAAAACTTTAGGTGTTTTGGGAACGGATAACGAGTGGTACAACACGTTAAAAGAATGGCACAAATTCAATAGTAAAAAGAAAGAAAAATTAAACGGAATTACAGGTGCTTCAGTTGCTGGAGGAGCGAGAGCTACACGTGTCATCGAGTTTGATACTGCAAAATTGAATAAAGGATACAAATTACGTTTTGAATCTGCTGTTGAAACTCAAAAATACGTCGCAAAAGACGCCGAAGTTGCATTAAATTCTGCGGATTTAGACAACAAAGCAGGTATCAAAGGTTCAGTTTATATTAAAGCCGTACGTTTTATAAAAGTTCAATAAAAATGACATTATCTATTTGGAGATATGCGCATTTGAGTCTTGCAATTTTATCTTCAGCATTTTTAGTTATTCTATCTATCACAGGAGTAATTTTGGCTGTTGATGCAATAAACGAAAAATCGCCCGCATACAAAGTAGAAAATTTCGATAACATAACACTCGCGCAAGTTTTACCAACTTTGCGCGAGCATTATTTTGAAATAATAGAAGTTAAAGTTGATCACAATGATTTTGTGACGATTGATGCTATGGACGAAGATGGGAATTCGATCAAATCTTACATTGATCCTACAACAGGAAAAAAGATTGGTGAAATTGTTCCAAAAAGTGATTTCATCAATTGGGTCACAGCCTTGCACCGTTCATTATTTCTAAAAGAAACTGGTCGAGCAATCGTTGGCGTAGTCTCTTTTTTATTGATGTTAATTTCAATAAGTGGATTAATCTTAATCGTAAAACGTCAACAAGGAATCTTAAACTTCTTCATCAAAGTTAACAAAGACTCTTTTTCACAATATTTCCACGTTGTAACTGGACGTTGGTTATTAATTCCAGTTTTAATCATTGCATTAACAGGAACATTGATTTTCTTAGCACGATTAGAACCTTTAGTTGGTCAACCAAAAGAAATCGAGCATCAAGCTAAAGAAAATTTACAACCAAAAGATTTAAAAGACATTGAGTTTTTCAAAAACACGAAATTAAGTAGTGTAGAAAAGATTGAATTTCCTTTTATTCCAGATGATGAAGCTGAACCATTTATCGTTCATTTAAGAAAAAAATCGGTTTCGGTTAATCAAGTAAATGGAGCGATTATTTCAGAATCGCTAAATCCTTATTCTGCAATTGTAGAAAAATTTAATATCGATTTACATACGGGTCGCACCAATGTGATTTGGGCAGCGATTTTAGGAATTGCTTCACTTAATATTTTATTTTTTATTTGGTCAGGATTTGTAATTACGTTCAAACGTACAAAAACGAAAATCGGCAAAAATAAATATAAAGCTATCGAAGCTGAAATTATCCTTTTAGTTGGTTCTGAAAATGGATCGACTGTTGGTTTTGCTTCAAAAATTCAAGAACAATTTTTAGCAAACGGGAAAAAATCATTCATCGCTCAGATGAATCAATATGAAATTTATCCAAAGGCAAAACAACTCATCATTTTTACTTCCACTTATGGAATTGGTGATGCGCCTGCGAATGCTAAGAAATTTGAACAATTAATCACACAATTTCCACAAAACCAATCCATCGAATTTTCGGTTGTAGGATTTGGCTCAAGAGCCTATTCAGATTATTGTGGATATGCGATAAAAGTTGACAAATGGTTGAATGATCAAAAATGGACAACTCGATTATTGGATTTAAAAACAATAAACGATAAATCGCCAGAAGAATTCACAAATTGGGTCATTTCTTACAAGGAAACTACAGATATTCCATTAGCAACAACGCCTGCGATGTATGTTGGAAAAGCACCAAAACTGAAAAATGTTAAGGTAATTTCTAACACAAAAGTAACAGAAGAAGATGCCACATTTAAAGTTGTTTTAGATGTAAAAGAGAAATTCAAATCTGGAGATTTATTAGCAATTTATCCAGAAAGCGATCACAAAGAACGTTTATATTCAGTCGGAAAAGTTGATAATAAATTGCAACTAATTGTAAAATTGCATGAGTTTGGATTAGGTTCTCAATATTTATATAATTTGGTTCAAAACTCTACGATTAAAGCTCGAATTGTCAAAAACAAAGCCTTTAGATTCCCAAAAACTTCAAAAGTTGTGATGATTGCAAACGGAACGGGAATTGCGCCTTTCCTTGGAATGATTGACGAGAATTCAAAAAATGTTGAAACGCATTTATATTGCGGTTTTAGACATGATAATGAAACAACAAAATCTTATCAAGAATTTGCAACGAAACAAATTTCTACGAATCATTTGAGTCAATTTCATATTGCTTTTTCACGTGAAGAAAATAAACAATATGTGATGGATTTAGTCAATCGTGATGCTAAATTCTTTGCTGAAACATTACAAAATGGTGGAATTCTTATGATTTGTGGCGCTCTGAAAATGCAACATGATGTGGAAAAAGTTTTGGAAGAAATCTGTCAACAACATTTGAAAAAATCATTCGAAGAATTTAAAACAAACGGACAATTTTTGACGGATTGTTATTAGAAAAATTGTTGAAACAATCCTGAGACGAGTTAAGAATTACAAAATCTTGTCAAGCTGAATTCATTTCAGCTTCTCATTATTATTTATTCTCTAATTTCTTGTCATACCGGGCCTGTCGAGGTATCTTTAAGTTTCAGACTCTTCGATAAACTCACAATAACAAATGAATAAAACATCATGCAATTCATTCTAAAAAATATATTCACTTTTATACTATTGTATGTTCTAACTCCGATAAATGCTCAAACGGTTGGAGTTAGAGATACAATTTTGATGGGAAGTAAATTCAAAATTACATTGGTTGACACCGATTCTATTTCTGTTGAAAAAAATATCAATAAAGCAATTGATGAAATGATCAGAATCGAGAATTTGATTTCTGATTGGAAACCTACTTCACAAGTTTCTTTTGTCAATCAAAATGCAGGAATAAAACCCATTAAAGTTGATCGCGAGGTTTTTGACTTAACAAGACGTGCGATTTATTTTTCGCAACTAACCGATGGTGCTTTTGACATTAGCTTTGCAGCAATGGATAAAATATGGAAATTTGATGGTTCAATGGAAAAGATTCCAACTCAGGAAGAAATTTCAAAAGCTATTGAAAAAATCGGTTATAAAAACATTATTTTGAATGAAGAAAATTCAACTATTTTCTTAAAAAAAGTTGGAATGAAAATCGGTTTTGGATCAACAGGAAAAGGTTATGCAGCACAAAAAGCACGAACTTTCATGCAAGACTTAGGAATACAAGCGGGTATAATTGATGCTTCTGGAGATATGACAACTTGGGGAAATCAATCAAATGGAGAACCTTGGAAAATTGGAATTACAAATCCATTTAATCGACATAAAATGTTGGATATTCTCTCAATGAAAAATGCTGCTGTTACGACTTCTGGTGATTACGAAAAATTTATTTTGATTGATGAAGTTCGCTATTCACACATTATTAATCCCAAAACTGGAATTCCTTCAACAGGATTAACAGGGGTTACAGTAATCGGCGAAAATGCTGAAATGTGTAATGGTTTTAGCACTTCTATCATGGTTTTAGGAAAAGAAAAAGGATTGAATTTAATCAATCAACAAAAAGATTACGCTGCTCTTTTTATTACAGATAAAGGGAAGATTATTCGTTCAAAAAACTACAAAAAAATTAAACGAAAACTTGGGTAATAACACTTAAAAATGGTATTTGGATATGCAGTTTCAACGTAAAAATGCGCCTTACTAAGCATTCCTAACTACAAAAACATTTATACAAAACAACACTCTCAAAATATCAATAATTTAGCCTAAATTATTTAGGTGTATAATAATGTTTAGTAGATTATTTTTATTGAAAAAGTATTATTTCATTTTTAATAATTCTTCTTTAAAATCCTTATATAAAATGTTATATGTTTTTAATAATTGCTCATCTTGTGTTGTCGATGATGTTGAATATTCATATGATATTTTTATTCTAGACATCGACTCTTTAGAGTATAATACTTTTCTTTTTTCTATATCTATTAATTGTAAAATAACGTGGTACTCTCTCTCTTTATTTTTTTCATATGTAGTTATAGATGTGAAATTTTTTTGAGCTAAAATACTAGGCTTTAAAATAGTTTGAATTAGTAATATATATTCACTTTTTGTTTCATTTCTAATTATATCCAATTGTTCATCATTTAAATGAAAAATAAATTTCTCATTACTAAATTCTAGAAAACTTGGATTCAATAAAATATTTTTAATAATATTAGAAAAATCTGAATCTACTTTATTAGAAAAATCAACTCCTACTGAATAAAAATTATTCTTTATTAAAACAAATTTATCTTCTTCTTTTATAGAAAAATTATTTAAGTTTTTTTCTGTATGTAAATAATATTTAGGCGTAACTAAACATGAAGAGAATATAACAAATGATAGATAAATCAAATATTTCATTTTTTTATTAAATATAATTACAATTTATTTATATTTAACTAATTATAATAAATTATAAATC
>NZ_JAOCFS010000013.1:0-77319 GCF_029842105.1 Empedobacter sp. GD03797 | reverse complement strand
AATATTTAAACGTAAATTAGTAGAAACGGGATATTGGAAAGATATTGTTTTAATTTCCATTTATTACTCGATTTTTCTCTCAATATCTTTTTATTATGGATCGAAACATATTGTGAATGATTTAGCAAAAGATCAAATAATTACAGAAAATTGTGAAATTTTAGAAGTTAAAAAAGGAAGACATAGAAGAGGTGGAGATTATTATAAGCTGAAAGTTAATTTTAAAGGAAACGAAGAGTCTATAAATTTAGATAAAGATGCATTTCAAAAATTAGAAAAAGCTGATTTAAATAAAAATCATGCAATTATAAAAGTTAGACCTTCTATTTTTAATATTTACGTAGTAGAGAATGTTCTTATTGAATCCAAAAATCTCCCGAAATAAATTCTAACAAATCTTTAAAACAAAGAATAAATAAAACTCCATATATTTGCTATAGTTAAAAGCATTCACAATGAAATTCAATACAAAAGCGATACACGGAGGTCAACAACACGACCCTTCAACAGGAGCCGTTATGACTCCAATTTACCAAACATCAACATTCGCACAAAGATCACCAGGAGATTACAAAGGATACGAATATTCTCGTGGCGCAAATCCAACAAGAACTGCTTTAGAAAACGCATTAGCATCTATCGAAGGTGGAGTTGCAGGTTTTGCATTTGGTTCTGGTTTAGCAGCAATTGACGGTGTGTTAAAATTATTCAAACCAGGTGATGAAATCATCGCGATGGACGATTTATACGGAGGTTCTTACCGTTTATTTACACGTGTTTATGAAAAATTTGGATTGAAATTCCATTTCGTAGATATGACAAATGTTGAGGCTGTTATCGCTTTAATCAATGAAAACACAAAAATGGTTTGGGTTGAAACGCCTACAAATCCATTGATGAAAGTGGTTGATATCAAAGCTGTAAATGATGCTGCAAAAGCAAAAAAAGCAGATATTTTAGTTGCTGTAGATAATACATTTGCGTCGCCATATTTACAACGTCCAATTGAGTTGGGAGCAGATATCGTGATGCATTCGGCAACGAAATATTTAGGAGGTCACTCAGATTTAGTTGCGGGAGCAATTGTGGTTAATTCGGAACAATTAGCAACTGATGTTCACTTCAATTTATTTGCAACTGGAGGAATTTTAGGACCACAAGATTCTTACTTAGTTTTACGTGGAATCAAAACATTGGCTGTTCGTATGGATCGTCACTGTTCTAATGGAATGAAGATCGCTCAGTTTTTAGAAGCTCATCCAAAAGTTGCGCACACGTATTATCCAGGTTTGGAAAATCATCCACAACACGAAATTGCGAAAAAGCAAATGAAAGATTTCGGAGGAATGGTGACGTTTACGTTGACTTCTGGTAAGAAAGAAGATGCTTTCAAAATTTTAGAAAACTTAAAAGTTTTCACTTTGGCTGAATCTTTAGGAGGAGTTGAATCATTAGCAAATCACCCAGCTACGATGACACATGCGTCTATTCCAGCAGAAAAACGTGCTGAAATTGGTATTACAGATGATTTAATTCGTTTGTCTGTAGGTATTGAAGATATAGATGATTTATTGGAAGATTTAGAACAAGTTTTGAACTTGATTTAATTCTTCTCAAAATAAAAATAATTTAAGAACGACTCAGTATTGAGTCGTTTTTTTATACTTTTAAAGAATGGAAAATATAGCATTAATAGTAGTTTTAATATTTATTTTATTTTTTATTCGATTATTTTTTAAGCGTTTTGATAATGTTTTTAAAAATACTGAACAAATAAAGGAGTTAGAAGCCCAGAACAATGAAATTCTTTCTGAGCTAAAAGAATTGAAAGAAATTTTGAAACAAAGAAGTTGATGAAATTCCTAATTCTCTTTTTACTTTCTACGTTAAGTTTTGCTCAAAAGTTGGATACGATTAATCTCAATCAAGTTGAGGTTATGAATTATTCTAATTACAAACAATTTCGTCCAAAGTTCAAGAAAGTTGAAAGATTAACCGATAACACAAGTTTTGGACTCAAAATATTTTCGAATTTATTGCTTCCAAACGAGAAAGAAATTGAAATTGTAGCAATCGAAATTTTGTTTGAATCAAAAGTGAAGAAGAAAAATTATTGCAATGAATATTATTATTTCAAACCAATAATTCTAAAATCAATTGATGATAAACAAAGTTTAATCGAAGAAAAATGGTTTGAAGTTGATAAGGATTATCAAGGAAAATGTATTTTTCCAATTCATTTAAAACTTAAACCATCTGAAGCTAAAAATTATTTTATTGGTTTAGAAACTTCTTACGAAAATCCTTTTTGCCCTGAAGGAAATGGCTATTTTGATTTGATAAATACGTCCAAAAAATCAGATGTTTTTGTTCATTACAATGATAATCGAAATTCAGGGTTTCGTAAACAAGAATTATTTGGTAATTATGCTTTAAACTACAAAATCTACTACAAATAGATTTATTTCCACAATAATTTCAATTCCACTTTATATTTCCCAGCGTATGGTTTTGAGTTTGTTGGTTTTTCCGAAATCGAGAATTGATACACGCCACGCGCAGGTAATTCGAAGATGGTTTCTTTGCCAAATGGTCCACCTTTTATAGAATCCACAGGTCCTTTGATGTGATTAATTCTGATATTTGCTGTAGAATCTTGCGCAGAAATTTTGATCCAAACTTTTTTAGCAGAATCTGCATTAAAGGTAAATGTATTTGTTTGTCCTGCTATTTTAGTTGGTTCTGCTTTAGCTTTTGCATAACTTACTTCCAGATTTTCGGTTGTGTTGTTAGCACTTAACGGAATAATTTTATCTGCGTTAGATACAACTTTTTGTTGAGGTTTTGCAGTAACTTTTTTCTGAGGTGAAGTTGTTTTCACTACTTCCTCTTTCATCACATCTTCTGTTATTGGTTTATCTTTTTTTACCAAATCTTTGTACGCAGAATCAACTCCAATCTTGCTTGGATAAATGGTTGGCGTAGATTTATCTTCGCAACTATAAAGCGTAATCAATGTAATAAAAGCTATAAAAGTCCATTTCATAACAGAAAAATTCTGTTGTAAAAGTAACTATTTTAACTGCAATTTCAAGGTATATTTTCCTTCAAATGGATCTCCTTGCATCAAACTTTCGCCAATTCGGATTTGATATAAGCCTTTTTCGGTTAAATCATAATTGATTTCTTGTCCAAAAGGACCATCTTTTTCGTTATTTGGAGAGATAAGTTGATTAATTCTGATATTCCCGAGTTTATTTTGAGGAATAATTTGAATAAAAACAGAGGAAGATGAATCATTTCTAAAACTAAAAGTTTGTTGCTCTTTCGCTTCTTTTTCAATCTCAAATTCGCCTTTTCCATGAATTAATTTCAATTCAGAATTATTCATGATTTTAGGAGTAGCCAAAGCAATTTCTTGCATAGAAGAATCTTTTTTGACTACTTTTTGGGTCGTTTCTCCTATTGATATTGTTTGATTACTAGTCATACAATAAATGATAATAGCACCAATAGCTATTGAGAGGATAATAATGGGTCTATATTTTTTCATTATTGTAAATTTGTGGCTTAGTTAATTACAAATTCTGAACCAAACTATATGTTGTTTTACAAAAATACAGGAAACGGTAAACCCTTGGTGTTTTTACACGGTTTCTTAGAGAGTCATTTAATTTGGAATAATTTACGAAAAAATCTTGAGAAAGAAGCACAAATTATTACAATAGATTTGCCTGGACATGGTAATTCTGAAAATTTGCAACAGGTAAATACGATGGAAGAAATGGCGGAAAAAGTGATTGAGGTTTTGGATGAATTAAAACTTGAGAAAGCAACTTTTGTTGGGCATTCGATGGGTGGTTATGTAGCGTGTGCGTTAGCTGATCTTTTTCCAGAACGTGTAGAAAACATTGTTTTGATTAATTCTTCGACTTTGCCAGATGATGAAGCGAAGAAAAATCAACGGTTGAAAGCGTGTGAAACTGCTCGAAAAAATTTCAATGCGTTGGTAAGTTTTAGTATGCCAACTTTATTTGCGGCTCATCATCGTGATCAATTTAAAGAAGAGTTGAAATTTGTAAAAGAAATTGCTTTGAAAACGCCAATCGAAGGCGTTTGTGCAGCTTTGAAAGGAATGCGAGAGCGCCCTGATCGTTCGTCTATTTTGTATGATTTTAAAGGTGGAATTTATATTATTGTTGGACTGAATGATGAAACAGTCAATCCTGAATTATTTTTAACTTTAATTCCAGATTTGCCTAACATTCATTTGTACAAATTTGATGGTGGACATATGGCTTTTATAGAAAATTACGACGAAGTTTTATCGATTTTGAAATCAATTTAACGCTTGCGTTGGAAAAATTCTTTCATCAATTGACCACACTCCTCTTCCATAATTCCCGAAACAATTTCAGTTTTTGGATGTAATTCGCCAATTTTTGCTTTAAAACCACGTTTTTCATCCGAAGCACCATAAACTACTTTTGAGATTTGACTCCAATACAACGCTCCGCCGCACATCACACAAGGTTCTAAGGTTACATACAATGTGCAATCTTGTAAATATTTTCCGCTTAAATAATTCGCAGCAGAGGTAATGGCTTGCATTTCAGCATGAGCGGTCACATCAGTCAATGTTTCCGTTAGATTATGTGCTTTCGCGATAATTTTGTTGTTGCAAACAATCACAGCTCCAACTGGAATTTCGTCTCGCTCGAAAGCTGTAATCGCTTCATTAAAGGCGATTCTCATAAAATATTCGTCTGTAAAAAGATTTTCCATTTCTATAAAATTTAAGGCAAAAATAATCATTTCCAAATTGGATATTCGATACATTTGTACAAATTGACGCCTCTTTTATGAATCAATCAAAATATATCATTGCAGCCATTATAACCTACTTTATGTGGGGATTTTTCAGTTTCGGATTGAAACCAATCGCAGGTTATCCTCCTTTGGATATTCTATTTTTTAGATTGTACGTTTCCGTTTTCTTTTTAGTGGTCATTAATGTTGGATTTCGACGCAATAAGATGAAAGCTGATTTTGATTTGTTCAAATCATTTGATAAAAAGAAACAGAAAAAATTAGGAAGTTTAATTGTTGGCGGATCATTGATTTTGATGACGAATTGGTTGATGTTTATTATCGTAATGAATCATATTAGTGTGCAAGCTGCATCGCTCTCGTACTTGGTTTGTCCGATTATTACAACCGTTTTGGCTTTCATTATTCTGAAAGAACATTTAACCAAAATAAAATGGATTGCAGTTGGTATTAGCCTTTTAGCATGTTTGGTTCTTTCTATAGGTCATCTTGTAGATTTGGTTTATAGTTTGATTGTTGCGTGCACATTTGCCCTGTATATCATAATTCAGAGAAGTTTGAATGTTTTTGATAGTTTCAATTTGTTGATGACACAATTATTAATTGTAGCCATTCTGATGTTACCATTGGTTTTCATCTTTTCAGGACCAATTCCGACCGAAACAATTTTCTATCAATGTATTATGATGATTGTGATTTTGTTCACCATTATTCCAATGTTCTTAAACAATTTTGCTTTAAAAGGAATTGACTCTTCAACCGTTGGAATTTTAATTTATTTGAATCCAATTATGAATTTTGTTTTGGCAATTTTCTATTACAAAGAAGCCGTTTCGCCAATGCAAATGATCGGTTATAGTTTGATTTTACTCGCAATCGTAGTATTTAATTCGCAAACAATTTTCAAAATAAAACACATAAAAAAATCTGAAGTCTAAACTTCAGATTTTTTTATGTTGATTTTTCAGGAAATATTATTTGATGTAAACAGAATTTGGTGAAACTCCAGTTGTAATTGCTGGATTTTTAAGACCTCCTTGTGCATTCTGAATTAATAATCGTCCATTAGAATTGTAATCTTTTGCGTCTAAAACATAAAAAGTATCACCTTTTACATAGAAACCATATACACTATCAGCACCTGTTATGTAATCTGCTTTTGTAGGCAAAGCTGTTGCATTTGTAGCCATAGAATAAACAGAATTATTAACGATGTAATACAATTTACTATTCTCCGCAACTAAGAAATTAGGATGTTGTCCATCAGGAAAATTCATTTCTAATTTATCTTCTGAAGTTAAATTATAACGAACCAATTTTCCTTTTGTAGTAGTTCCCCAATTAACACCTTGAGAAAGCACAAATAAATTTCCGTTTTGAATTGTTAAATCTGTCGGAACATCACCAACATTTATACTTTTTTTATCATTTGTTTTAAGGTCAATAATTGTAACTGTTTTACCTGTTCCCCAGCCACCTTTTTGTGCAACATAAAGTTTGTTATTGTCAAGAATCATTTTTTCTGGACCTTCATCTACTTTATATTTTTCTACAAATGTTAAATCGCTGATTTTGTATTTTGCAATAAAATCGTCTGTCGTAACATTAGGATCTCCCCAGTTTGAGATATACAAAAATTGATCATCAGAAACGATATAACGAGGGTTGCTCATATTATCTGATGATGGAATTGTACTAATTTTTTTGAAAGTTGTGTTGTCAACAACTTCTACTTTATTAGAAACATTAAGAACAATATAAGCTTTGTTTCCTTTGAAATACATGCTTTGTCCTACAGAACCCAATTGCGCACCTGCGTTCGCAGTCTTGAAAATTTCTTGAATAGGATTTGTTGTACTTACATCTTTTGTTGGATCAAAATAAGTGATTTCTGCGTTAGCTGAATTGAAACCTCCTTCATTCAAAATAAAAACTCCTTTCGAATAATTTCCATTTTCTGGATCATTGTTTGGTCCATCATCGTCATTTGAACAAGATTGTAAAAAGACTCCAGCCAAAGCTATAAGTGCGATTGATTTAAATTTAGTCATAGTTTTTTAAAATTTTATTTGTATTTGTATGTTATAATTTGTGCCTGGTTGCCAACGGTTTTCTTGCGTTTGATATTCTTGGTTAAACACATTATTCACTCTCATAGAAACGCTATAAAGTGGTGAAATCGTATAATTTAAACCTAAATTCGTTAGCCAAAATCCGTCAAGTGTTCTTTCTTCTTCTGAATCAGTAAAAACTTTACTTGTATAAATATTTTGTACAAAAGCAGATAAACGTTTGTAAGTGTATTGTGCGCTCGCCGTCCATTTATGATTTGGCGAATACATCAATTCCTTATTTTTAAATTTATTTTTTGTTTTGGTATACGCATAAATTGTATTGAAACTAAACGCATTCCATTTGTAATTTCCAATCATTTCAAAACCATAGGTTTCTGCTTTGTTGATGTTCACAGGAACCCAATAAGAACTGTTTTGCGAACTCGGAATCCATTGAATCATATCACTCAACTTATTATAAAAAATATTGGTTTGAATGTTTAGATTTTTGCTGATAAAATCATTTCCTAATTCAAATTGATAAGCTGATTCTGATTTCAAATTTGGATTTCCGCCAGTTTTCCAAAATAAATCATTGTACGTTGGATTTCTGAAATTTTTCGAAACATTTCCTCTTAATTGATACGAATATATTGGACGATAATTAAAACCTAATGAATAAATAAATGGATTTTGGTATGTATCAGAAAAATCTTGGCGAATACTCGCTTCGTATTCCAAAACATCTGATAATTTATGCTTCGCGATTAAGGCAAAATTGATAGAATTTTGATCACTTTTGGTCAAATTATTTCCACTTCCTTGATTATAATTAGCTTCCGATAAAAGTGAAAGTTCAAAATTATTCGTGATTTGATGATTCAGATAATATTTTAAAATATAATTATCAACTTGTAAATCGTCCGAATAAGATTTGTGAATATTGTTGAAATAACTGCTTTCTTCTCGAATATAAGCTAATTTTAACTGCGATTGCCACTTTTCATTTGGATTGAAATTCCATTCTGTCATCAAACGATAGTCCTGATTTTCGTATCTAGAAGGCGTTGAACCAATATCAACCAAAGGAAATTCGCGCTTTCCAAAGTTGAACATCGAATAAAGTTTCAATTCATTTTTAGGATTAATTTTATACCCAAAATTTCCATTCATCGTATTGAAATAATATTTCCCGTTCAAATTTTTCTTCATGTGATTCGGAATTTTATAATCATTATCAGATTGATTGCGTTCATAATCGATTGAAGAACTAAATTTTTCTGTACTATATTTCAACTGATATTTTCCCGACCACGTATCGTAACTTCCGTATCCTAAATTGATTTTTTGCTGTAAACCTTTGTCATACTCAAATTTATTCAACAAATGAATTGTACCACCAATAGAACCTGTTCCGTACGCAATACTTCCGCCACCAGGTTTTACTAAAATTCCGTCAAACGAATTACTTGCAAATAAATTAAAATCAGTTTGTCCTGTAGTTTGCGAATTGACATTTATTCCGTTCCAAATCACAGCTGTGTGCGAAGCTAAAGTTCCACGAAACGAAGGTGAAGAAACCATTCCTCGTCCATTTTCTTTAAAATAAATTGGCGTTTGCGCTTGTAAAACTTGCGTCAGTTGATTAGGATTTTGCTCTAAAATACTATCATTTAGTTTGATAATACTTTGAGATTTGTAATGATTTTTAAGAAAAGCATCATTCAAAATCAAAGGTTTCAAATTGATGGTATCCGTCTGTGCAAAAGCAATTCCAGCGATAAGATTAAAACAAAGAAAAAGTTTTTTCATACTAAAATCTGTTTTTCCTCCGAAAACATTTTCTATTAATTTGTTAGCAATGGCAGGTTTCCTGACTTATTCTTTTACAAAAAGTATGTTAGAATTTACAGTTGCGGGGACAGTTTTGGAATTGAACCAAATTCCCTTTTAACTCACTCGTTGAGCACCATTTTGTGCAAATGTAAAGAAAAGCGATTGATTTTATAATAAGTAGATTGTTAAATCGTTAACCTTAAATTAAGATCAGATTTATTTTATTTGTACAATATTCAAAATCATTATATCTAGTGATTTTTAAGAAAGATGGACAAATTAAATTTGTAACCAACAAAACAATTATTTATTTAAACTTTAAAAACTATGGAAAACAATCAACCGTACAAATCAGAGAAAAAACTTATTGCCGGAATTTTAGGAATTATTTTAGGCGTTTTCGCTGTACATAAATTTTATTTAGGATATACAAAAGAAGGAACAATTCAATTAATTTTAAGTCTTGTTACATGCGGAGCGGTAGGTTCTCTTACAGGATTAATTGAAGGAATTATTTATTTAACAAAATCTGATGAAGAGTTTGATGAAACTTATGTAAAAGGACACAAAGGCTGGTTCTAAAAATAGAGATTACATTCTTTTTTAAATATTTTTCGATCCCAAAATAACTTTAGATTATTTTGGGATTTTTTTATTGAATGAATTCGTTTTAAATAATTCGCAAGTTTTTTATTACATTTGCTTTAGGAAAAAATATAATAAAGAACGAAATCGCATAAAATGGCTATAAAAACATTTAGAGAAGTAATCGCAGAGGCAATGAGTGAAGAAATGCGTCGCGATGAATCTATATTTTTAATTGGAGAAGAAGTAGCAGAATACAACGGAGCGTACAAAGCTTCGAAAGGAATGTTAGACGAATTTGGAGCAGAACGTGTAATTGATGCACCAATTGCAGAGGCTGGTTTTTCTGGAATCGCAATTGGATCTACAATGACGGGATGTCGCCCAATCGTAGAATACATGACATTCAACTTCTCATTAGTGTCTATTGACCAAATTATCAATAACGCTGCAAAAATTTATCAAATGTCAGGAGGACAATTCAACTGTCCAATTGTATTTAGAGGACCTACTGCTTCTGCAGGACAATTAGGTGCAACACACTCACAAGCTTTTGAGAATTGGTATGCAAATGTACCAGGTCTTAAAGTAATTGTTCCTTCAAATCCTTATGACGCAAAAGGTTTATTAAAATCTGCAATTCGTGATAACGATCCAGTTATTTTCATGGAATCTGAACAGATGTATGGGGATAAAATGGAAATGCCAGATGAAGAATACACAATCGAAATTGGTAAAGCAGAAATCAAACGTGAAGGTACAGATGTAACATTAGTTTCTTTCGGGAAAATTATTAAGCAAGCTTACATCGCTGCTGATGAATTAGCAAAAGAAGGAATTTCTGTTGAAGTAATTGACTTACGTACAGTTCGTCCGTTAGATTATGATACAATTTTCAAATCTGTTAAGAAAACAAATCGTTTGGTAGTTTTAGAAGAAGCTTGGCCTTTCGCTTCAGTTGCTTCAGAAATTACGTATATGGTTCAACAAAAAGCATTCGATTATTTAGATGCACCAATCAAACGTATCACAACAAAAGATACATCAGCGCCTTATGCTCCAAACTTGTATGAGACTTGGATTCCTAATGCAAAAGATGTAGTTGAAGCTGTAAAAGCTGTGATGTATAAATAATTAAGATTTATAAACTATATTTGTAAAGTCTAGCACACATTTTGCTAGGCTTTATTTTTTTAACCAAATCTAATTGATGAAAAGTTATATAACAGTTTTTTTTATAGTTGTTTTAGCGTCTGTGCACGCGCAAGTAAAAATTCAAGGAAAGGTAATCGATTCTGAAACTCAGAAGCCTATTCCTTACGCAGATATTCGTTTACCAGAACTTAAAGTAAGTGCAACATCAAACTCTGATGGTACTTTTTATATCGAATCTAGTTCGAATACAAATAAAATTGTCGTATCAAAAAATGGATATGAAACTTCTGATTATGTAATCGAGAATAAAATCGATTATAATTTTATTGCTCAATTATTTTTAGCAGAAGACAATACTTCAGAAGAAGATGATGGAACGGTAGATTTACAAACTGCGGTTGTTTCGGCAAAGAAAAAACGTCTTAAAAAGAAAGAAAATCCAGCGTATGCTATTTTACGTGAAGTATGGAAGCGTAAAAAGAAAAATGGGCTAAAATTAGCTCCTCATTATCAGTACGACGAATACGAAAAGTTGCAATTTGATATTAGTAATATCGATTCAACTTTTATGAAACGTAAGATTTTTAAAGGAATGGAGTTTGTTTTCGAGAAAGTAGATACTTCTTCTATTAATGGAAAAACATATTTACCAGCTTTCTTGAATGAGTCAATTTACAATGTTGCGGGAATTAATAAACCTTCAATAAAAGAGCGTCGCGAATTAATTGCAAATAAGACATCAGGTTTCGAGAAAAATGAAGTGGTAGCTTCTACGGTAAAAAATCTTTTCCGTGATATTGATATTTATGATAATCGTATCAATATTTTAGATATTAAATTTGTGAGTCCAATTGCTACAGATGGTTTCGCGGTTTATGATTACGAATTGAAAGATACTATTGATGTAGATGGAATAGAATCTTATCGAATCAAATATTATCCACGTCGCGAAGGTGAATTGACATTTAAAGGAGAATTATATATTTCGAAAGATGCTTATGCGGTGAAAGAGGTTGTAATGGAAACAACGAAAGAAATGAACGTGAATTTTGTACGTAATATTTTCATGAATTTAGAATATGATATTCCAAACGATTCTATTTTTTATCCAAAGAAAGAATACGCGATGTTGGATATGTCGTTGTTGAGTAAAAAAGAAAGTGCGAAAGGAATTTTTGCGCATAAAACGGTGAATTATTACAATTACGATTTCGATACAACACATCCCGAAGCTTTTTATTACGAGAAATTAGATCCAGCAAAAGCTACGCTTAACGAAAAAGATAATCAGTTTTGGGCAGAAAATCGTCCTGAAGCTTTAACGAAAGATCAAGAAGGTATTTACGAAACATTAGAACAATTAAATAAAGTACCAAAATTCAATAATATTGTGAAAGCAATCGAGATTTTTGGTTCTGGATATTACAATGTTGGAAATGCAATTGATATCGGGAATTTATATTCATCTTTTGGATACAACCAAATCGAAGGATTCCGTTTGAGAGCTGGAGCTCGTACATATTTTTCGCAAAATGATATGTGGCGTGCGCAAGGTTTCTTGGCATATGGTTTTCGAGATGATAAATTCAAATATGGAGCAGATTTTCGTTACATGTTCAATAAATATAATCGTTTTCAAGTCGGTATCGGAACAAAACGTGATGTAGAACAATTGGCTGCAACGTTAACGGCTTCTGACGGAATTATGACCCGTAGTTTTGCTTCGTCATCAATCATCAATCAAGGAGATAATACATTTTTGAGTAACAATAATTTGACAAATGTGTATGCGTCGATAGAGCCTTGGAAAAATGTAACGTTTCGTGTTGATGGAAATTATCAATTGATCAAACCAGCTGATGCAGTACATTTTTCGATTGGATATGAAAAAAATGGTCAGATTAAAGAAACTTTAACAAATTCAAGTGTAAGTGTTTCGGTAATTGCTCGTCCAGGTGCAAAATATTCGCAATATGGAATTGATCGTTACGAAATGACAACACTTGCACCCACGTTAATGTTGCGCTATACAAAAGGGTTGAAAGGCGTTATTAATTCAGATTTTGAATACGATAAATTACAATTTTTATATACACAACCAATTTTGATTGGATCTTTTGGTAAATCATTAATGACAGTTGAAGCTGGAAAAACATTTCAAGGTGTTCCTTTATCATTAATGAGTGCGTTACCTGGAAATGAGAGTTACGGACAAGTTTATGGTACATTTTCACAATTAGATTATTATGAATTTGTAACAGACGAATATGTAACGATGAACTGGGAACATCATTTTAACGGTTGGATTTTGAACAAAGTTCCGTTAATCAAAAAATTAAAATTAAGAGAAGTTGGATTCTTGAGAGCGGCTTACGGAGACATTTCTGAGAAAAGTAAAGCTATTAATCGTTCGACAATAGAATATTTTGCACCAAATCAACAAATCTACTACGAATACGGGTTTGGGATCGAAAACATTGGTTTTGGAAACATTAGACCAATACGTGTTGATTTTAATTGGCGCGGAAATTATAATAATTTGCCAGATGTTCGTAAATTTGGCATCACAATCGGTTTAGATTGGAATTTTTAGAAAATACATAATAAAAAAAAGAATATTACAATGACTTTTGATGCAATCATTGAAATCCCAAGAGGATCTCGCAATAAATATGAAATGGATCACGAAACAGGAAGAATCCGTTTTGATCGTGTTTTATACTCTCCAATGTTCTACCCAGCTGATTACGGTTTCGTAGAAAATACATTAGGATTAGACGGAGATCCAATTGACGTATTAGTTTTCTTAACAGAACCTACTGTTCCTGGATGTGTAATCGAAGTAAAAACAATCGGTGTTCTTAAAATGTCTGATGACAAAGGACAAGATGAAAAATTAATTTGTGTACCAGTTGCTGATCCAACATGGAACCAATTAGAAAACATCACTGATATGAATCCTCATACATTGAAAGAAGTTGAGCACTTTTTCAGAGTTTATAAAGACTTAGAAAATAAAACAACAACAATTGAAGGGTACGGTGATAAAGCAGAAGCAGAACAATTATTGCAAGATGCAAGAGAGCGTTTCGTACCAGCTCATTAAGAAATAATTTATAATTTCATATAAATAGTCCTCATTTTTTGAGGACTATTTTTTTTGATTAAATTTTCCTCCCATTCTATCAACTATTTCCAAAAACATTTTTAAGTTTATAGAAATACTCACACATGAAATCGAAATTTTTATTAACACTAGGTTTAATCTCTACAACCATGAGTTTATCTGCTCAAACTAATCAACAAGTTTTAGACTTGATTAACAAAGAAGTACAACAAAATTCTGAAGCTTATCAACAATTAAAAAAAGCAACCGAAACAATCGGACATCGTGCAACAGGAACAGAAAATGGACGAATAGCAGAAGAATATGCAGCAAATTTGTTGCGTTCGTATGGTTATGATGTGTCTTTTCAAGAGTTTACATTTAGCGGATGGAATCGTAGAAGTTTAGATTTAAAAATCAATAATCAACCTATAAAAGCCGTTGCTTTGGCGCATTCGCCAGAAAATGTTAGTCTTTCGGGAGAATTGATTGATTTAGGAAATGGACTTGAAGAAGATTACAAAAAGATTGGTGATAAAGTAAAAGGAAAGATTGTTTTTGCTGCGCTTGGTTTGTTGGATGGAACGCCAAAAGAAATAGAAAATCTACATCGTTCCGAAAAAACAGCTTTAGCAGAAAAGTACGGAGCGAAAGGAATTATCTTGTTTAATCGCCCTGCTGGAGGAATTCTATTGACAGGAACGGCTTCTGTAACGGGAGAAATTATTAAAATTCCTGCGATTAATATCAGTTTAGAAGATGGATTGAAAATTAAAGAAAATCTATCAAAAGGAAAAGAAATTGCTAAAATCGAAATGAAAAATGATGTTGGACAAATGAAAGGTCGCAACATTATTGCAAAGAAAATCGGTTCTAAATTTCCAAACGAAAAAATAGTTCTTGGAGGACATTTAGATAGTTGGGATTTGGCTACAGGAGCAATTGATAACGGCGTTGGAAGTTTTTCTGTGATGGATATTGCGAGAACGTACAAGAAGTTAAATCTTCAAAATGATCGAACAATAGAATTTGTTTTATTTATGGGCGAAGAAGTTGGTTTGATAGGTTCTAAATATTATGTCAATCAAGCGTTGAAAGATGGTTCTATCAATCAAATTAAAGCAATGTCGAACATGGATATGACAACAAATCCAAAGTCGTATTATTCGACAATGGAAAGTAATTTGCCCATTTTAACTGATTATGCGAATGATGTGCAAAAAGTGATTCCAGATTTTAAATTGAAAACATTTGCGAGTGTAGATTTACATTCAGATCATCAACCGTTTATGTTGCAAGGCGTGCCTATTATTGGGCTTTCGGATAGTCAATTTACAAAAGGTGCTTTAAATTGTTATCACGCAAATTGCGATACATTTGATTATGTCGAAGAAATTGGTTTGAAAAATAATGTGATTTTGGAAACCTATTTATTGTATCGTTTGAGTAATTTGAAAGAAATCCCTTCAAAACGTTGGAACGAGCAAGAAATAAAAGAAGCCTTAATCAAAGGAAATTTAGAAACTCCACTTCGTATTTCGGGCGATTGGAGATGGTAATATCAAAAAAATCCTTCAGAAATTCTGAAGGATTTTTTATTTATTTCTTTTTCAATTTTACAGTGAAATGTCTTAAAATTTCTGATTCCCACGAAATTTCATAACCTGAATTAATCTCGTTTCTGCGATCAAAAATATTTTTCAAAGCTACTGCAATATAATCCATATGACTTTGAAAATAAGTTCTCCTAGGAATTGCCAAACGCAATAATTCTAATTTTGGATAACGATTTTCTCTCGTTTCAGGATCACGATCTGCCAAAATAGTTCCGATTTCTACACCACGAATTCCAGCTTCTTTGTACAATTCGATTCCCAAAGTTTGTGCAGGAAATTCTTCACGTGTTACATTTGGTAAAAATTTTACTGCATCAACAAAAATAGCATGTCCACCGATTGGTTGCTGAATTGGAATTCCAAATTCAATTAATTTATTCCCTAAATATTCAATTTGTTTGATACGCGATTGTAAATAAGAATATTCTGTCGATTCTTGCAAACCTTGTGCTAAAGCTGCTAAATCACGTCCAGCTAAACCACCATAACTTAAATATCCTTCGTAAATAATTCCGAAATTTCCGCAAATTTTATATAGCTCTTCATTGTTCAGTGCAATAAATCCACCAATATTTACCAAACCATCTTTTTTCGCAGACATCGTCATTCCATCTCCGTAAGAAAACATTTCTAAAACAATTTCTTTAATAGTTTTATGTTTAAATTCTTCTTCTCTTTCTTTGATAAAATAAGCATTTTCTGCAAAACGAGCGCCATCAAAAAAGACTGGAATTCCATATTGATTAGACAATTCACGAACTTGACGAATATTTTCGATTGATACAGGTTGACCGCCAGAAGAATTACATGTAACAGTGATTAATGTAAATGGAATTTGTTCTTTCCCGTATTCTTTGTAGACATTTTCTAACTTTTGTAAATCGATATTTCCTTTGAAAGGATGAATCAATTCGCTATCAAAAGCCTCATCAATAGTACAATCAATTGCGTGTGCTTTTCTAAATTCGATGTGACCTTTTGTTGTATCAAAATGCGAGTTCCCAGGAACAACATGACCTTCTTTTACAAGAGCTGAAAATAATACATTTTCCGCTGCACGACCTTGATGCGTAGGTAGAAGAAACTCAAATCCAGTAATGGTATTAATGGTTTCTTTCAGTTTTAAGAAAGATTGAGAACCAGCATAGCTTTCGTCTCCAGTCATCATTGCAGACCACTGTTTGTCGGACATTGCTCCAGTTCCAGAATCAGTTAATAAATCAATAAATACTTTGTGGCTTTCTAGGTTAAATAGGTTGTAATCTTTTTCTTCGATCCACTTTTCGCGTTCTTCTCGAGTAGATTGATAAATTTCTTCGACCATTTTTATGCGAAATGGTTCGGCAAAAGGTAATTCCATTTTTCTTGTGTTTAATGTAAAACTAAGAAACCTTTAGAATATTATCAATTATTAATTGAAAATCATAAAAAAATCCTCTATCAAAAAGATAAAGGATTAAAAATTTTCTATAGCTCGTGTTAGTCAATAACAGGAACTGGTCGTTTGTTTTCGTTAATTGCAACTAATGTAAACGTTCCCGAAATCGCTTTATCACGTCCGTCACGATACATACTTTCGATAAAAACGTCAATTTGTACATCCAAACTTGAGCGTCCTACACGTACTACTTTTCCTACCATTTCCACGATAGTTCCTGCGGGAATTGAGTGTTTAAAATCAATTTTGTCACTACTTACTGTAACAATAGGTTTGCGACAAAAACGAGTTGCTGTCATAAAAGCAATTTCATCCATCAAATACATTACCGATCCTCCAAACATTGTGTTGTGGTGGTTTGTATCTCCAGGAAAAACAGCTTTGAAAATGCGAGTTTCAGAATTGATGATACGTTGTTCGATCAACTCTTCTCTTGGTGTTTTTTCCACTTCCATTATCATATATTTACACGTTACTTTTCTTCATTAATTTTTGAGTTGATAATGTTTTTTTGTGGTGGTTTGATGATTTCATAGAACATAATTTTTACTTTTTTCGCGAAAGTTTTTGATTAATTATTAACTCAATTTAGTGGCATTCTGACTTGTCAAAAACATTGATTTACAGTTGCGCGACAGTTCGTGAATTGCACACGATTTCCCATTAAGTTGAGCACGAATTTGATGCAAATATAAATTAGAAAAATGAAAATTTACAGATTTATTGTGCCGAATTCGTTGGTTTGGAATAATTCGTGTAAATTCATTTTTCCGAATTTTAATGAAGTAAGAAATAAGAATGAAAATAAAACCAATCAAAGATTTAGTTCATAACCTAAAAGAATGGAATGAATTAGTTTCTCAAACCAAAGATTTAACCGATAAAGTAGTTCAAGATGTTAATTTTTTGCGTCAAGAAATCAATTGGGAAGAATATAATTTGTGCAATACATCGTTTTTGGGATGTAAGTTTAAACAACATGAAGCAATCTATTTAATCGAAAAAGGAGCGTTTGTTTATCCAAAATTTGAATCAGTTCCATATAATCCATATCGTGGAAAATTGTACACTTGGCAAGAGTTGATGGAAGGTTATGATCCAAATCATGACCAAAGTATCGATCTTAAAATTTATAAACATTTCAAAAAGCATAAGTATAATCCGTCTGTTTCAGAAGCTTTGGCGCAACGTTTACACGATTTGTCTATTGATGATGGTTTACGTCGAATTTTGGAATATGATGACAATGGAATGACGAAGAAAAAAGTGGTTGGCTTTATGGGCGGACATTCTACTGCACGCAATTCTGAGTTTTATAATGAAACAGCGAAAGCGGCGAAATTAGCAACTGAAAAAGGATATTTTGTTGTTTCTGGTGGAGGTCCTGGAATTATGGAAGCAGCTAATTTAGGAGCTTATATGGCAAACTATGCAGATGAAGATTTGATGAATGCGATTAATATTTTAGCAGATTTAGATTTTATTGATGATCAAAGAACCGAATACTTGGCAAAAAATTATATGACTAATGCACAGAAGGTTTTAGAAATCTACCCAAATGGTGCTGAAAGTTTAGCAATTCCAACATGGTTTTATGGTCACGAGCCAAGTAATTTATTTGCCACGAATATTGCGAAATATTTTTCTAATAGTATTCGTGAAGATATGTTGTTAACAATTAGCTTATTTGGTTTAGTTTATGCGCCTGGAAGTGCAGGAACGACACAAGAAATTTTTCAGGAAGCAGCTCAAAATCATTATGGAACTTCCGGATATTACAGTCCAATGATTTTTTTGAGCAAGAAAAGATATGTAGAAGATACAGCGATTTATTCAGTTTTGCATCAATTAGCAATAGGAAAACCATATAAGGAATTACTATTTTTAACAGATAGTGCAGATTTAGCAATCGATTTTATCGAAAATCATCCACCAATTAAAGTTAATTAAAAAATAATTTTAAAATATTTAAAACTGCATAAATTACTTTATTATAGTGATTTATGTAGTTTTTATTTGTTTTCTGTCCGAATAAAATAAAATAATTTCGAATAATGTTTGGTATTTTAAATAATGAACGTATATTTGCAGTCCAATAACGCGAGATGGAGCAGTAGGTAGCTCGTCGGGCTCATAACCCGAAGGTCACAGGTTCGAGTCCTGTTCTCGCTACTAAATCGCGAGGTGGAGCAGTAGGTAGCTCGTCGGGCTCATAACCCGAAGGTCATCGGTTCGAGTCCGGTCCTCGCTACTACAAAGAGAGTTTCTAACAAGAAGCTCTCTTTTTTATGTCTTTAACTGAGAATTAAGATTGGATAAACTATTTTTGTATGATGAATGTAGAAGAATATAAAAAACAATATAACGCTAAACAGCGAAAACTTAATAGCGTTTTTATCATTTGTAAATAATAGTTAAAAGCATACATTTTTTAACCCATTTTTACACCTATTTTTATATCGTTTTTTAATATGGATTTTTAGTTAGATTTTTGACAAGAATTTAATAGCTTTCACCTTCCTGCATTTTTACTTTTTTCTCATTTCTAAAAGTAAAAACATCTCCTGTCTTTTTATCTAATACCAAATGACCAGTACTACTAAATTGATATCTATTATTTTTAGAAATATCACTTTTCACAAAATAATAAGTAATACAAAATATCAAAGCAATTACTATTGCAGTTGCAGAATATAATATTTCTTTATTTTTCATAAACCTTCTTTAAATACCCTCTATTTTGATCATTACCTAAAATTATCATAATCTGAAGTATAAGGATAATCTACGTCTGAAGAAGATCCATCATCAAGATCATAATTTTCAATATACTCAGATGAAAATCTATATTTGAAAATAATTAAGGAAACTTTTTCTTTAGGCAAATTAATTTCTGTAGAAATTTCATTAATTATTTTTACATAACACTCAGCATCACAATTAATATTATTCCAAAATAAGTAATCATATTTTTTATTAAAATTAATTATTATAGATTTCACATTTTTAGAAGGAACGTTATATATTACTGAAATTAATGCTATTTTATCTTCATCAACCTTGTCCAAAAAACTTGTGTCTAAATTAGTTTTAACATCTTTACTTTTATCTTTTTTTATCTCTTGACTATCTCCACAAGAAATCAAAAGCAAAATAGGTATCAATAATAAAATTTTCTTCATATTTATTTAATTTACAGTCGAATTAAGTTTCTTTTTATCAGTTAAAAATTTACATCCCATAATAAAACTCAATAATGAACCTATAATTGTTGTATAATTCCCTAACAATCTGTAAAATATTGGTAGATTTTGAATTTCATAATAATAACTACCCAAAATAAAAAAAATTATAAAACATACAGATATTAAACCCATTATTATTCTACCTTTTTGACCTATAGAAATTTTCATTACTACATAAGTGTAAATAAAACCTTTTATAAATGGCATTACATAATTCCCTAATAAAATTTCTAATGATTGTGGTGATATTTTTTCTATAAATAGAATATCTAAAAAAGAAATTAATAAAAAAACAACTCCTCCCAATATTAATGCAAGAATATAGCGTAATATTCTCTGTACTATCCATATATCATTATTACTATTCATAATTTATTTAACTTACTTTAAAACCCTTTTCTTCTAACAAAGAACAAAATTTATCATATACATTATCTTTATTAGCCACAATGAACAACCAATTAATTATACAACAAATTAGTATTACAAAAACTATAATATACCTATCAATGAATTCAAGATATTTTTGACTATGAGAAACTTCTTCAATACTTTTCTCCAAAAAATAATCTACAAGTATGTTGAAAGAAACTATAAACAATGCGATAAAAATAGCACGTAACCAAAAATTTACATAAGGCAACACTTTTATATTGTTATTGTTTTTTTTTATTTTAAATTTACTCTTTTCAAATTCATACTTATACCATTTTTTATCCTCTAATGATTCAATTTCATTATACATAATATCATCCAATTTGTCAACATTATTCATAATTAGCGTTTTATAATATTTTTTTTAAAAAGTTCGTTTTATAATATAGAAGATCCGGTACACATCATTTAGATTAATCGTAAAATCTTCGATTTAGGATTTCTCGAATGCAAGGTCAAATTTCCATTATCTGAATTATAATCTACAATATCTTTATGATAGATATTATTTTTTGTCATCAAGAATCCTCATTTATATTATCACCTTCTATAATGAGTTTTTTTCTTTTCTTGAATATTACGAAATATTACAAAAGTAACCAAAACGTAACTCAGTAAAAATAGGAAAAATTACCTATTCAATAATAGTTTATGATCAAAAAATATTTTTCTAAAATCGTAAAAGATCAAAGAAGAGTATAAAGAAGTTATAAGTATTTGGTAGAACATTTTGTGCTCTTCAAAACGACTACAAAGAGAGTTTCTAACAAGAAACTCTCTTTTTTTATGTCTTAACTTCTCGAATTAATTTGGATAAACTATTTTTGTATGATGAATGTAGAAGAATATAAAAAACAATATAAATCAGATCAAGCTGTTGGTGCGATTGCAATCGAAAATCGTTTAAAAGAAGTCTATGGAACTTTAGAACCAAGATTTTATTCGCCACAAGTAATGTCGTTTCAAGGTGGAGATGATCCAATTGATGGAGTGGCTGTATTTGATGTGAACGGTTATTATCATTTGGTGAGCTATGGAATGTCGCATTTATATTATTCGGAAGAAAGTGTAGGAGCAGAATTTAGTAAATGGGGATTTGAATTTTCGTTTCGTGTAAAACCTGTAAAAGATGACAACGGAGAAGATCCTTTCTGGGTAGTTCAGCTGATGAATAACTTGGGTCGATTTGTCAATGAAACTAAAGTTTGGTTTGATGAATACCAATTTTTACCATTAGGAGGACCAATTCGTACAGATTCGGAAACGGACATTGTTGGTTTGGCTTTTATCAAGGATGACGATTTAGATGAAATTGATACGCCACATGGAAAAGTTACATTTATACAAATGATTGGTTTGAATTCGGAACAATTGAAAAGATTGGAAGATAATTCAACCAAAGAAGAAATAATGTCAGTGATAGCTGAAATAAAGTCAGTTAATCCAAAATTTGTGTGTGAATTATAGTAGAATTTCTAAAATAAAACATATTTACGTTAACCTATTTCTTAAATTATGTTAAATGTAAAAAACAGATTGTCAGTATTTTAAACTTGGTATTTGTTTTGATTATATCTAAATGTTAGTAGCACTAACAGTAGAATAAATTTTTCATAGGTTAGGTTAATAATTAGTAAAGCTAATTATGAAGCACTTCTTCGGAAGTGCTTTTTTTAGTATATTTAAGAAGAAAAAATAAAGATGTTTAAAAATTTATTCAACCGAAATAAAAATCAATCAAATAACAAAGAAGAATCAAAAACAATGACTTTCGAAGAAATTATTAATTCAGATAAACCAGTTTTGTTAGATTTTTTTGCAACTTGGTGTGGTCCTTGTCAAATGATGGGTCCAGTTTTGCAACAAGTGAAAGAAGAATTGGGAGATGATGTCAAAATCCTAAAAGTGGATGTTGATAAATATCAAGATTTAGCTGCACGATATCAAGTGCAAGGAGTTCCGACTTTTGCCATTTTCAAAAATGGTGAATTATTATGGAAACAAAGTGGAGCACGACCAAAAGAACAATTGGTGACAGAAATCAAAAAATATATTTAAAAATAGGTTTGCTTTGCAACCAAAGTCGATTAAAAAATCCGCTCATTGAGCGGATTTTTTGTTTCTTCTTATAAAGAATTTTTCTTTTTATTTTCTTTTACAATTCGATAAGCGATGTAAAGGAAGATCAACCAAACTGGAATTAATTCTACTGAAATTTTAAGTCCTGTAAACCACATAATTACTAAAATTCCAAATAAGAAAATTAGACAAATGTAATTACTGATAGGATACAAGAAAGATGGAAATAATGTTTTTGTGTTCTCTAAATTCTTTTGTTTTCTGTATTTAAGATGTGTTATCGAAATCATAATCCAGTTAATTACTAACGAAGAAACCACTAAAGACATCAATACATGGAAAGCGTTTTCTGGAATTATTTTATTAATCAAAATACAAATTGCAGCGAAAAAAGATGAAACTAAAATCGCCATAACAGGCACGTGATTTTTGTTTAATTTTTTCAAGAATTTAGGAGCATTTCCTTGCTCTGCCAAACCATACAACATTCTACTATTACTGTAAACAGAGCTGTTGTAAACTGATAAAGCCGCTGTCAAAACGATAATATTTAGTGCGTTTGCAATTAATTTTGAAAAATCAATCGTATTACCAAAAATATTTAGTTTCAAATGATTCAAATTCTCAAAAACCATCACAAAAGGACTACTTTTATCCGTGATCGTTTCCCAAGGAGCTAACGAAAATAAGATAATTAATGCTCCAACATAGAAGATTAAAATTCTATAAATTACTTGATTAGTTGCTATTGGAATTGTTTTTTCTGGATTTTTAGCTTCAGCAGCAGTAATTCCAATCAATTCTAAACCTCCAAAAGAGAACATAATAAGAGCCATTGCGGCAAACAATCCGCTAAAACCACCTTCACTATTACCAGATAACCAACCTTTAGGGAAAAAACCTCCATTGTTCCAAAGGTTTTGTATTGTTGCTTGTTCACCTCCAGTTCCGCTTATTAAAAGGTAAGCTCCAAAAATAATCATTGCAATAATCGCAATAACTTTGATGATAGAAAACCAAAATTCAGCTTCACCAAACATTTTTACTGAACCTAAATTTAATGCATTAATAACGATAAAAAAGAACAAACTCGACGCCCATAATGGAATTTCTGGCCACCAAAATTGCACATAAATTCCAATCGCAGTCAGTTCGGACATACTTACCAAAACATAAAGAATCCAATAATTCCAACCAGATGCAAATCCGGCAAAAGATCCCCAATATTTATAAGCAAAATGACTGAAACTTCCAGAAACAGGCTCGTTAACAACCATTTCTCCTAATTGACGCATAATGAAAAACGCAATAATTCCTGCAATTGCATAACCTAAAATAACAGATGGTCCAGCTAAAACAGCGGCAGGTCCAATTCCTAAAAACAAACCAGTTCCAATCGCGCCACCTAAAGCAATCAATTGAATATGTCGGTTTGTAAGACCTCTTTGCAATTCTTTTTCCTCGGTATTTTTTATTTGACTCACGTGTGATGTATTAATTTGTTAAATATATGTAAAAACTATTTTTAAAAAGAACAATTTGAAGAATTGTCTTGTTTGAATTAATATTAAGAAAATGATTTCTAACGCTTTTTTATTCATGTTAAATCATCTAAAACTTGAAAAAATATTCAATAAAATTTCTAATTTTATAAAAATCAACCTTATGAAAAAACTACTTTTTACTTTTCTATTGACTCTATTTACCTCTGTTCAACTTTTTGCAGATGGTCCTTTTTTGTATTCTTTGCCTTTTGGTTCGAGAGCTTATCCTGATGATACGATTTTAGAAAAAACGAAAGAAAAAGGAATTGATTATTCTACTTTCGAAAAATATTTGTTGGATAATAATATCGAATTAGGCAAAAAAGTTGGGCTTCTTTCTGAACTCGAAGTTTATTTTGTGGTAAATGATAATCAGAAATCATATTTTGTTGATTATAAAGAGAAATTTAAAAAATCTGTTGGAAAGAAATTTGGAACGAAAACTCCAATCAATGAACGATTTTTGATTGCGTTGATGGATGATTATGATACAGAATCTCCTAAAGTAGAAGTGTATCAAAAATTTGTTGATGAAAATCCTCAAAGTAAAACGATGCAATTTGTGAATGTTTTTGCTTATAATTTTAATCTTATTTGGGAGGATGATAAAAAAGATTATTCTTCTATGAATGATTTTAAAGAGAAATACCAAGATAATTGTTTGCAAAATTTTGAGAGTTTCAATAATGATACTTCTGCCGATATTTTTTCTGAACTTGAGGAGATAATCACGTTAGGATATAATTGCGATTATGTTTTGAAATGTCTTGCTCCAGCAAATAATCGATTGGATGTTTTGAATCAAAAAACAGAATTTATTTTAAATAAAATTGCAAATGCAGAACCAATTCCAAGAATGGTTGTGACGCCAAATGCTTCTCAAATTGGATTGTCGGCTTATGAATGGTTGGGTGAGGAAATGAAGTTAATTTCGAGCTTGAAAATTTCGGATGAAGAGAAAATTCTTCTGAATTATTTTGCTGTAAACGAAACATACAATTATATCAATCATGTCAATAATTTATATGTTTTATTTGATGCGATTCAGAAAACGCCTTCGCAATTAGCGAAATCGGCGAACAATAAATCTGTTGAAAAAATTGCTGCAAAAGATAATTGGAAGAAAATAAATCAATTGTACGATGTTTTTAAAAAGAATTTTCAAAAAGACAATGAAATAGCTGTAGATTCTAATTCAAATCTTGATGATTTGCGTAATTTGATTTATTATTTGTATCTCAATCCAAAAGAGTTGTCTAAGGTTTATCAAAATTGATTAAAGCCGAAATGTTATATTTTTCACAGACTTAAATTCATAAATGTTGTAGATTTTATTTTAAATTTATCTTCTAAATAACAAAAAAATGAAATCAATTTATTTTCTTGGATTGGGAGCTTTAGGAGCAAAATATGCAGCGAGTTTTTATGAATATAATCCAGAAATTGTAAGTGTAATTGTAGATGAAGAGCGAAAAAATCGATACCAAAAATCGCAAATTTTTGTGAATGATAAAGCGTATGATTTTAATTATGTCACAAAAATCGAGGAGAATAATTATCCAGATTATATATTTTTAGTCGTTAAAAGTTCGCATTTACAGCAAGCGATAGAAGATATGAAGCCTTTTGTTGGTGAAAACACAATGATTGTAAGTTTGATGAACGGAATTTCTTCTGAACGTGTTTTGGCAGATCATTTTGGATGGAATCGTGTAGTGAATGCTGTTGCGTACATGGATGCGGTAAAAGTTGATAATCGCGTGACGTTTTCGAGTATAGGAAAAATTATTTTTGGGAAAATGGATTCAATCAACCATGATAAATTAGTCGATTTACATGAATTGATGAATGATGCTGAAATTCCAAATCAATTATCGGATGATATTCAGAAAGCGCAGTGGGCGAAATATTTGGTGAATGTTGTTGGAAATCAATTGACGTTTTTATTGGAGTTTCCATATGGACAATTTCGTACCAATGAGCATCTCGAGTTGTTAATGGATATGATTTCTAACGAAGTTCTTGCGGTTGGGAATGCGCATGGAGTTGCAATTGGTCAAGAAGAAGTGGATCGAATGAAATCTACGATGAAAATTGTGGATGAATTTGGTAAAACTTCGATGTTACAAGATCGCGAAGCAAAACGATATTCGGAAGTGGATGAATTTGCAGGCGAAATTATCAGTTTAGGAAAACAATATAATATTCCGACACCTTACAACGAGTTCATTTATAATATGGTAAAATCAATCGAAGAAACATATTAAAAATAGTCATAAAGTCATTCAATTTTGGATTACTTTTTTATTTGAAATTTCTTTAGGAAATATTATCGTTGTTATAGGAATGAGTGTTTTTTTGAGTTTGGTTATTTTTGGGATGATAGATAAAAAATTAAAAGAAATCGTTGTCAATCTGAACTTGTTTCAGATTCTCATAAAATATGCGATGTTGAAATGAATTCAACATGACAAAAATAGTCAAACTAAAAAAGCAAGCTCTTGTAGCTTGCTTTTTTGTTTTAGAAGCGATTAAAAACTCACTTTATCTTTTATATAATTTCCGTTTTGACAGAATTGTTTCAGTTCATTTTCGATGAAGATTTCAATGGCTTCCGCATCTTGCGCAGGATATAATAAATGTACATTTGCACCAGCATCTAAAGTGAAATACAAATGATTTCCTGTTTCACGACGGAATTCCCACAATTTTTCTAAAGCTGCAACTGTGTTTGGTTTCATCAAAATAAATGCAGGATTCGACATCATCATCATCGCGTGTAATGTCAACGCTTCGTGTTCTACCAATTCTCCAAATGTTTTGATATTGCCAGATTTTAAAATTGGCAATAATGCTTTCAAGTTTTCGTTTGCTTCCACAAAACGACATTCTGCGTATGGATGTCCATTCATCAAATTGTGTCCAACAGTAGAAGAAACCGATTTTTGACCTTCGTGAATCAATAAAATGGTATCATGAAAAGTTTTGAAAACATCATGAATTTCAGCATCAGGATATTTTGTTCCAAATAAATCTGAACTCCCTTCAATAAAATCATTTTCGCCCCATTCAACCAAACCTTTGTAAACCGAACGACAAGCACTTCCAGAGCCTAAACGAGCCAAGAAAGAAGCTTTTTTCAAAGCATCCTTTTCAGATAAATTAGCGCCAAGAATATTCTCAATTTGAACTAAACACAAAGCCATTGCCGACATTCCCGAAGCTGAAGAAGCAATTCCAGAACTATGTGGAAAAGAATTATGTGTGTGAACTTCAAATTTGAATTGATTCAAAAATGGAATATATGTTGTAATTCTTTCGAAAAAAGTAATGATTTTTGGAGCAAAACTTTCTTTCAATTCACCTTCCAAATAAACTTCAACTTCGAAAGTATCTGACGTTTTTGGCGAAAATTTTAATTCAGTTTCTGTGTAGCTATTTGTTAATGTGTAGCTGATAGAGCTATTTGTAGGGATTTGATTTTTCTTTTTTCCCCAATATTTTACCAACGCAATATTTGATGGACTTTTAGCAGAAACGCTTCCTGATTTTAATTCTGAAGCAGTTATTGAAAGTGTTGAAATGAATTGTTGTTCCATAAAACAAAAGTAAACTATTTTGTAGAATTCAGCTTTTGAAAGCGTTTATAATGATAATCAATTGCTTCTTTGATTGGAATAAATTCGTATTGAAGCAAGTTTTTAACTTTAGAATTGTCGTATTTGGTATAACTTGTTAACGAATAATAATTCGCTTTTGTCATATATTTTCCACCAAAAATTCGACTAAAAATAGATAGATTTTTAATGATTTTCAAGGTTGTATTCGAAACATTTTTAACTGAACGTTTGCTATTAATCGAAACAAAATCAAAAACTTCTCGGTAACTTTTATTTTCAGAAATTACCACAAATTTTTGATTGTAAACTTGTTGATTAATTAATTCTAAAAAAATCTTCACGACATCGCGAACATCAACAAAACCAGTTCCGCCCGAAGGAGCATAATCGCTTTTTGACGAATTTTGTTGAAACAAACTTTCGCTTGCACGTTTAGTATCCAATGTTCCGATGATTACACCAGGATTAACAATAATAACTTTAATCCCTTCTTGTGAAGCACGCCAAACTTCCATTTCTGCTCTAAATTTTGATATAGAATAAGAAGAATGTGTCAAGCTATTGTTCCAACCAGAACGTTCGTCAATCATTTTAGTTGCAGGATTCAAATCATCCATCGAAGCAATAGAACTGATGAAGAAAAATTCTTTCACGCCAGAATCAATCGCTTCATTTACCAAAGCTTCAGTTCCTAAAATATTTGTATTGAAAATTTCTTCTTCTTGACGTTCATCAAACGAAACAAAAGCCGCAGCGTGATAAATTGTTTCGATTCCGTCTAATAAATTTGGAAGTTCAGTAACATCCAACAAATCACCATCAATCCAATGAATAAATTGATAAAATTGCGAAGCATTTTGTTCCGCAAAAAAATTTTCGATGGTTGCTGTGTTAGATGTTTTTCGTTTTAAGGCACGAATAGGTTGTTGCTTTTTTGCCAATTCTACCAACAAATGCGCGCCAACCAAACCTGTTCCTCCCGTTACGAAAATCATACTGAATTATAAATATTTTTTTTTCCTGAACCAAAAGTAAATAAAAATTACCACTAATAACATGACAAGTAAACAAATTGGATAGCCTAATTTGTAATTTAACTCGGGCATGAAATCGAAATTCATTCCATAAATTCCAGCGATAAAAGTTAAGGGTAAGAAAAATGCAGAAAAAACGGTAAGCGTTTGCATGATTTCGTTAGATTTCTGTCCATTTAAGGAAAGATAAATTGTTAACAAACTTTGTACGTCATCTACAATTTGTGAATGCAAGTGTAACATTTTTACGTTTTCTTCGTACAAATCCTGTGATGAACTTGTCTTTTTGTTATCCGCTCGATATTCTTTCAGTGCTTCAAGTGTATAATCTAATATTTTTTTGCAAGCTGTGGCTTCTCGTTTGATTTTATATAAGGTAGGAAGTTTAATTTTTCTAAAATCATCTGTAAAAATCAAATGCTCGAGTTGATTGACTTCTTCGTCCATTTGATATGCTGGTTCTTCATACGTTTTGATGGTTTCGGAAATAATACGATACAAAATTCCTTTGATAATGATTTTAGAAGGATCAGTATTAGCTAAATATTTTTTCTGAATTTTTTCAAAAATATCCGTTTCCTTTTGATGAACAGTCACAATAAAATCTGCTCCGATGTAAATACTGATTTTGTGACTAAATTCTCGAACAGTGTTTTTCAACATACGGTGTTCTTTATCAAAAAAACGAATTAACAAAAACGAAACTTTTGAATCATCTGATTCATATTTAGGTAAATGTCCAGGCTCCAAACTATCTTCAATCGTTAATTTCTGAAAACAATATTTTGTAGCAATTTCATTTAACTCAATTTTTGTAGGATTTTGTAAATTAATCCATTTGAATTTTTCGTTCTCGAAAAGTGTTTGCATGTATTCCTTTTATTCAAATTTTAAATAAATATATCAAATAAGTTTTATTTTGACAGATCATTTATAATCAACTGAAAAATCATAACTTTGTATCTTGTAAAAATTAGATAAAAAATATATTAAAATACTATGAATCCATTAATTGAAGAATTGACTTGGAGAGGACTGGTTCACAATATTATGCCAGGGACAGAAGAACAACTAAATAAAGAAATGACTTCTGGTTATGTAGGTTTCGATCCTACAGCAGATTCTCTTCACGTGGGAAGTTTGGTTCCTATTTTCTTATTGGTTCATTTGCAACGTCACGGTCATCGTCCAATCGCCTTGGTTGGTGGTGCAACTGGTTTTATCGGTGATCCTACTGGTAAAGCGGCAGAGAGAAGTTTATTAGACGAAGAAACATTGAATAAATATGTTGCTGGAATTAAAGCACAATTATCTCGTTTCTTAGATTTTGATACGAATAATGGAAATTCAGCTTTATTGGTTAATAACTATGATTGGATGAAAGATTTTTCGTTCATCGATTTTGCACGTAATGTCGGAAAACACATTACTGTAAATTATATGATGGCGAAAGATTCTGTAAAATCTAGACTTTCTTCTGAATCGAATGTCGGAATGTCTTTCACAGAATTTACATATCAATTGATTCAAGGATACGATTATTTGCATTTGTACAAAGAATTAGGTGCAAAATTGCAAATGGGAGGTTCTGATCAATGGGGAAATATCACAACTGGAACAGAATTAATTCGTCGTACAGTACAAGGTGAAGCTTTTGCTTTTACATGTCCATTAACAACTAAAGCAGACGGAACTAAATTTGGAAAATCAGAAGGTGGTGAAAATATTTGGTTAGATAAAAACCGTACATCTCCTTATAAATTCTATCAATTTTGGTTAAATCAAGCGGATGCAGATGCTGAACGTTACATCAAAATTTATACTTTCTTAGAAAAAGAAGCAATTGATGATTTAATCGAGCGTCATCGTCAAGAGCCACATTTACGCGAATTACAACGTAAATTAGCAACTGAAATTACAATTTTAGTTCATGGTGTTGAAGAATTACGCAAAGCAGAAAAAGCATCTCAAGTTTTATTCGGAAAATCAACTTCAGAAGATTTGAAAGAATTAGATGGAGATACTTTCTTATCAGTTTTCGAAGGTGTGCCTCAAGCAACAGTTGCAAAAGCTGACATAGAAGCTGGTTTGGATATTGTAACTGCTTTAGCTGAAAAATCTGGTTTCTTAAAATCAAATTCAGAAGCGCGTCGTGAATTGAAAGCAAACGCAATTTCTGTAAACAAAGAAAAAGTAGCGGAAGAATTTGTGTTAACAACAGAAAATTTGATCGCAGATAAATACGTTTTATTACAAAAAGGTAAAAAGAATTATTTCATCTTAATCGTTGAATAATTTTTTAGATAAAACATTTCCAAAATAGAAAGCAAGCTGAATTAAGCTTGCTTTTTTATTTTGAATGTTTTGCTCGTTGCGTCGTTGTTATTTGATAAAACAAGTTTATCTTAGTCATTATCAAAAATTAACACATGAAACAACTTTCATTTTTTTCTCTATTAGCCACACTTGCGGTTTCCAATTTTGTTTCTGCTCAAAATAGTTTTATTCCTCAACCTCAACAATTAGAATTGAAGAAAGGAACTTTTGTTTTAGGAAATAAAATCACGATTAATCCAGATCCAAATTTTCCTGAAATAGATTATTTGATGAAACAATTCAAATCAATTTCGGGAAAAAATCTAACGAAAACTACTTCTAACAATTTCGATAATACAATTAATATAATTTACTTAGCTGGACCAGAAAACCGTAGTGAAGAATATTATGAATTGGATATTAATCAAAATGGAATATCGATTGCTGCGCCTACAAATCGAGGGATTTTTCTCGGAATACAAACGCTTTTACAATTAATCGAAGAACATAAAAAAGATCTCAAATTACCTTATCTCAAAATAAAAGATGAACCAAAATTTGCGTATCGCGGAATGCATTTAGATGTTTGTCGTCATTTTTTTACGGTTGATGAGGTTAAGAATTATTTGGATTATTTGGCGGTTTACAAATACAATAAATTTCATTGGCATTTGACTGATGATCAAGGTTGGCGAATTGAAATCAAGAAATATCCGAAGTTAACAGAAGTTGGGGCTTGGCGAAACGGATCGCAGGTTGGTGCGTATTCGGATATGAAATTTGATGATAAAAAATATGGTGGATTTTACACGCAAGAGCAGATAAAAGAGGTGGTGGCTTATGCGGCTAAATTGCATATAGATGTTATCCCAGAAATCGAAATGCCAGGTCATGCGCAGGCTGCGTTGGCGGCTTATCCTAATTTAGGTTGTACAGATGAGAAGTTGGAAGTGTGGAAAACGTGGGGAGTTTCGGAAGATATTTTTTGTCCAAAAGAAGAAACTTTTCAGTTTTTGCAAGATGTAATGGATGAGGTAATTCCGCTTTTTCCTTACGAATATGTGCATATTGGAGGTGACGAAGCACCAAAAAAACGCTGGAAAGAAAGTGCTTTTGTGCAAGATTTGATGAAAAAACTGAATATCAAAGATGAGTTGCATATGCAAAGTTATTTCATCACAAGAATGGAAAAATACATCAATAGTAAAGGGAAGCAAATTATTGGTTGGGATGAAATCCTTGAAGGAGGTTTAGCACCAAATGCAACGGTGATGAGTTGGACAGGAATTGAAGGGGGAATTCATGCAGCGAAAACAAAACACAAGGCAATTATGACGCCAACTTCTACCAATTATTTTGATTATTATCAAGGAAATCCTGAAACTGAACCTTTGTCTATTGGTGGAAATTTACGCTTGCAAAAAGTGTATGCCTATAATCCTATTCCGAAAGAATTGACGGAAGAAGAAGCAAAGTATATTTGGGGAACGCAAGGGAATTTGTGGACAGAATATATTTTAGATTTTCCGCATATTCAACATATGATTTTTCCACGTATGATGGCACTTTCTGAAGTTGCTTGGGGAACTTCAAAACCTGATGAATACAAGAATTTTGAGAATCGTGTAATTCGTCATTTTGCGATTTTAGATGAAAAAGGAATCAAACATAGTACGGCAATTTATGAAGTGGATGGAAAGGCTTCTGTTGAGCAAAATGGAAAGATAAAATATGAGTTGAGTTCGGCGAATGAACCTTCAAGAATTCGTTTTACAACAGATGGTTCAGAGCCAACTATTAATTCGAATGTGTATCAAAAACCGTTAGAAATTACGAAATCTCAAACTGTAAAATCGGCTTATTTTGAAGATGGAAAAAAAGTAAGCGCAACAACTTCTCAGGATTTTGTAATTACGAAATCGACTGCTAAAAAAATTACATTAGAACATCAACCTGCTGAGGCATATTCGGTTGGTGGAGCATCTACTTTGGTGGATGGAATAAAAGGAAGTCTTAAAAATCATGGTAAATCGTGGTTAGGTTTTTCTGGAAAAGATGTGATTGCAACAATAGATTTCGGAACTAAAATGGAGTTTTCTACTATTCAATTTTCTACCTTAGATCGCAAAGGAAGTTGGATTTATCTTCCGAAATCTGTTAAAGTGTTGATTTCGGATAATGGAAAAGATTTTAAAGAAATTAAAACTATTTCATCTTCTGAAATCGAAAAATCAAATGGTATAATGAAGATTGATTTACAAAAACAACAAGCCAAATATCTTAAGCTTGTGATTGAAAATTTAGGAATAATTCCAGATGGACAAGCTGGTGCAGGAAATAAGGCATGGTTATTTATTGATGAAATTTCGGTTGAATAAACACAAAAATAGTCAAACCAAAAAGCAAGCTCTTGTAGCTTGCTTTTTGGTTTGACTATTTTTTATCTCAATTCTGAAAGATAATCTTTAATTGCTCCAGAAAGATTTCCATTCGAATTTTCTAAAACACGTAAAAAAGCACTTCCGATAATTGCTCCATCTGCGTAATTCCAAGCTTTTTCTACATCAGCTTTTGTCGAAATTCCAAATCCTATTTGATGTGGTTTTGTTAAACCTAAATTTTTAACATTTGACAAAAAATCTTCATTATAATTAGATTGTGTAGCACCAGTTGTAGCTGAACTCGAAACGATATAAACAAATCCAGAAGTTGCATCATTAATCTCTTTAATGCGTTTTTCTGTTGTTAAAGGTGTAATTAAAAATGTAATTTTTTGATCGTATTTCTCAAATAATTCTTTGTGTTGCGTCAAGTAAATTTCGTACGGCATATCAGGTAAAATCAAGCCTGAAACTCCACTTTCTTGACAATTTTGTAAGAATTTTTCTAATCCGAATGTCATTACTTGGTTGTAATAACCCATCAAAACAATCGGCGCAGAAATTTCATTTTGAACTGATTTTAATTGCTCAAACAAAATATCCAATGTCATTCCATTTGCTAACGCTTTTTCACTTGTAGCTTGTATTGTTGGACCATCAGCTAAAGGATCAGAATATGGAATACCGACTTCGATAATGTCAACATTGTTTTGATCTAATTCTTTTAAAATAACAGGGGTATCCGATAAATTCGGATACCCAGCTGTTGTGTATATTGTAATGAGGTTTTTATTTTTTTGACTAAATAATTGCTCTAATTTGTTCATTTTTATTTTGCTTGTTTTAATAAGATTGTATAGACTGGAAAGTGGTCAGAATAACCGTTTGCACGATAAGTATCGCCACTCCACATACGGTTAGGGAATCCTTTATATGCACCTTCTGTAGCTTTTAAATAATCTTTGTTATAAATTTCAGTTTTGAAGATTTTATACGTTGAATAATCTTTATTTTTTGTAACCAATGATGAAGTCGAGATAAATTGATCAAATAGATTCCAAGCATCACGATAAGCTAAAGTACCAACACCTTTTTTGTATAAAGGTAACATAGGGTCGTAATATCCGTTATCCGAAACTTTAGCAATTTCTCCAGCCGGATCAAATGTATTTTTAATACTTGGAGAAATAGGATCATCATTAAAATCACCCATTGCAATTACTTTTGCATTTGGATTTTTAGATTTTAACTCATCAAAAATTCCTTTCATAACTTTTGCTGCTTCCATACGAGCTGGCATCGAAACTTTTTCTCCTCCACTACGAGAAGGCCAGTGATTCACTAAAAAAGTGATTTCTTCACCGTCTAATAAACCTGTAACTTGTAGAATGTCACGTGTATATTTTCGTTTACCTTCAGCATCATAATTGAAAATAGGATGAGGTCTTGCATCAATTACTTTGAAACGAGATTTTTGATACAATAAACCTGTATCAACTCCACGTGCATCAAATGAATTGAAATGAACAACACCATAATCGTATTTTTTTAAAGCAGAGCTTTTTGCTAAATCTTCTAAAGTTTCTCTTGTCTCGATCTCACAAATACCAACGATTACTGGAGCAGAACCTGTAACATCTGCGCCTAATTCGCTAATAACTTTTGAAATATTATTGACTTTCTGGAAATACTTTTCTGTATTCCATCTTTTATTTCCGTTTGGTAAAAATTCTTCTTGAAGAATTAATGGGCGGATAATTTTCTTTCCTTTTATATTTTCGTACGTATAACTTTGTTTGAATTCTTCTGTTTCGTACTTCGAAATGTCAGATTCTGCAATCTGAATGTGGTAATTTTTGTCATTAAAAGGTAAAGTTCCATTTACATATCCAACTGATTTTATGGTGTCAAAAAGATTCTCGACATTGTAAAACGCTACAGTTGCACTTGAATATTTGCTTTGAGCTTTAACATTTAACGTTAAGAATAAATTAAAAATTATTAATAAAGTTAAAGATTTATTAATTTTAAACATATGTTATTAATTATGAATTTACTAAATTTGTTGTCCTATTTTTTCTGATGAAGGAAATAAATAGCTAATTTATAAATAAAAATTCGTTTGAATGAACAAATTATTGTTAAGTCTTTCAGTCTTTGCAGCAACTGTCGCTATGGCGCAGGCGCAAACAAAGGTTACTGGGGTAGCAAAAAATGCTGCTACAGGTGAAGAGGTTTATAACCTCACTGTACGTTTGGACGGAGGAGCAGTAAGCGATGCTGCTATCACCGATCGTATAGGATATTTTCAGTTTGTAGATATTCCGGATGGAACGTACAAATTACAAGTTTATGGCGTGGGCTATGACCCATATGAAAAAGAAATCACAGTAGCAGGGCAAAAAGAGCTTGACTTAGGTGATATTAAATTAACATTTAATCCAAATACAGCAGAAGTTGGAATTATTACATTAACAGATGATGAATTATCTGATGATGAAAGTTCGACAGCTTCAAATTCAGGACTTTTACAATCTTCACGCGATGTTTTTGCTCGCGTTTCTGCGTACGAATTAGGTTCGTATTGGTTTAAACCAAGAGGTTTAGACAACAAATATAATGATGTATTATTCAATGGAGTTCGTATGAACAAAATGGATAATGGTCGTGCAACTTTTAACAACTGGGGAGGTTTGAATGATGTAACTCGTCGTCCAGATGAGTTAACATACGGAATTGAACCTTCTAATTATGCTTTTGGTGATTTAGGTGGAGTTACAAATTTTGATACTCGACCTTCAACAATGCGTAAGGGAGTAAGTTTGGCTTATTCTAGTACAAATCGTTCATACAGAAACCGTGTAATGGCTACATATAATACGGGATTGATGGATAATGGTTGGGCGTTTATGGTTTCTGGAAGTAGACGTTGGGCAGAAGAAGGTATTATAGAAGGTACTTTTTATGATGCATACGCTTACTACTTAGGAGTTGAGAAAAAGTTTAATGAAAAACATACCTTAAACTTTACAAGTTTTGGTGCGCCAACTCGTCGTTCTACAGGTTCACCTAATACACAAGAAGTTGTGGATATGATGGGGATTTATTACAATTCTTATTGGGGATGGCAAGATGGTGAAAAACGTAATGAGCGTGTAAAGAAAACATTCGAGCCTATTAATATGTTGACGCATCATTGGAATATTAACAATAAATCAAAATTAACAACAACAGTTTCTTATCAATTTGGTAAAGAAAGTAGTTCTCGTTTAGATTGGTTTGCAGGAAATAATCCTTCTCCAGTTTACTATCGTAATTTACCATCTTATTTTGCATATAGTGGAGCAAGTCAAAGTGCTATAAACAATCAAACTGAATTATGGAGAAGTGGCCAAATTTCTCAAATAGATTGGACAAGTTTATATGAAGCTAATATTAACAATGCTGGGAGATCTGTTTATTGGTTGACTGCAGATGTTAACGAAGATAAAACAGCAACTGCTTATACGAATTTTCAGACAGAGTTAGCGCCTAACATAGATTTAACAATTGCAGCATCTTATCAAAATACGAAATCTCAACTATATCGTGAAATACAAGATTTATTAGGTGGACAATATGTTGAGAATAAAGATAACTTTACTCATGCTAGATTTAACATTTTAGATCCTGACTATCAGCCAACAAAAGGACAGCGTCAAGGATATAATTATGAAATTAATCGTGATTATGCAGATTTATTCATGCAATCTAAAATAAAAGGAAAATTTTTAGACGTAACAATTGGTATGAAAGCTGCTTTGACTAAGTTTTATCGTGAAGGTAAATGGATGCACGAATCTTATCAGACTACTTCTTATGGAAAAAGTAAAACTTACGATTTCTTAGATTTTGGAGTGAAATCTAATTTCTTAGTAAAATTAGATGGTCGTAATTTTATTCAGGCAAATGTTATGTATCAAACAGAAGCACCAACTTCTGATGAGATTTTTCCAAATGCTCGTGTAACGAATGTAACTGTTGATGGTGTTGAGAGTGCAAAAATATTCTCAAGTGATTTATCATATATTTTAAGAGCTCCACGTATTAAAGCGCGTGCTACGGCATTTTATACAAGAACAAAAGACGAAATTGAAAAAGCTTTTGGTTATATCGACGGAGCAAATGATCAAGTATTCGTTTCAGAAGTAATGACAGGTGTTGGAAAAGAATATTTAGGAACAGAATTAGCAATTGAAGCTCAGGTTTTACCTGTTTTAACTCTTTCAGCTGTAGCTTCTATCGGTCAATATTTATATAAAGATAATCCAAACTATAATTTATATTCAGATGATTACAGTAATGATGCTTTACCTTATAGAAATTTTGGGACTGCATATCTTAAAAACTATAAAGTAGGAAGTGGACCTCAGTCTGGTTTTACTTTAAGTGCAGAATACCGTGATCCTAAATTTTGGTGGATTGGAGCTTCAGGAAACTTATTAGCTAACAATTATATTGATCCAGCCGCATATAGAAGAACTGTAAACTTTTTTACAAAAAGTGAGGCTGAAGGAGGAGAATTATTAGACGTAAACAATGAAGATTTAAAAAAGATTTTAAAACAAGAAAAGTTAAGTAACGAAATCATGTTAAATATTAACATGGGAAAAACATTTCGTATAGGGAAATATTCTGCAGGTATTTCAGGAACTATTAATAACGTGTTGAATAATAAAAACTACGTTACTGGAGGTTTTGAGCAATTAAGAATTGGTAACTACGAGAAAGCGATTGATACAAATTATAGAACTTTATTTGGTCCAAAGATGTTTTATGGAATGGGAACAACTTATTTCGCAAACATTTATTTCAGATTTTAATTTATTAACAACGAATACAATTTAAAATGAATACAATATCAAAATTAACAATAGCAAGTCTTTTGAGCTTAGGCTTATTTATAACTCAATCTTGTGTACAAGATGATGATTATGCAACTCCGCCAATCGATTGTGCTGATAAATTAACAGCAAATATTACAATAGCTGATTTAACAACTAAAGTAACTTCTGGGCAGATAAAACTTGATTCAAATGGAGCAATAGCAGAGGATCTTGTAATGGACGCTTATGTAATTTCAAGTGACGAAACAGGAAATTTTTATAAAACAATTTCATTACAAGATAAAGTAGAAAACCCAACATCAGGTATTCAGATTGAAATTGATGGATCTAATCTATACACAAGCTATCCTTTAGGAGCGAGAATCCAAATTAGATTGAAAGGTTTAGTTGTAGCGAAAGATAGAGGAATTATGAAAATAGGATCTGTTGACCCGCAATATGCAGTTGGTCGTATACCTTCTATAAATATGAAGAAATATATGATCAAAACATGTGACCCTGTAAAAACAATTACTCCAAAAGTATTTAATAGTTTGTCGGAAGCTTTAAATGCTGGGAATTTGAATACATTGGTAACAATAAAAAATATTCAGTTTCAATCTCCAGATACAGATAAAACTTATGGAGTGGAAGCTACAACTGTTAATCGTGTATTAGTAGATAAAACAGGTAAAACAGTTGACTTACGTAATTCTGGATATGCTAAATGGTACAATGAAGAATTACCTAAAGGTAGTGGAGAGATTACTGTAGTTGTTAGTATTTACAATTCAACTTACCAAGTTTATATCCGCGATACAAAAGATGTAAAATTCGATCAACCTCGTTTTGATGTAGGTGGAGGCCAAAATCCAGGTGGAGGAAATAATACAGAAGCAACTAATTTATTGTTCAAAGGTTCTGATTTCAATGTTTGGGCTGACTTTTTATCTTCTATTAACTCTTTTGGCTTAGTGAAAGATACCTATGCAACTAGCGGAGTTGGTGTTGGTAGAGATAACACAAATGCATTACTTTTAAAAGGAACACCAAAAGCTAATGATTACGTATTTACAACTATTGTAAATAATACAATTCCTGCAACTCCAAAGAAAATTACATTTTATGTAAAAGGAACATCTGGGAAATCATTGTCACTAAATGTGTATAAATCTGATAAAAAATACGTAGTATATAATGTAGGAGATTTATCGAATGCAAATGTATCTTTATCACCAATTGATGCAAATCAATATACAGGTAAAATTGATACTAAAGGCGAATGGGTTCTTGTTACTCTAAATATTGAAGGAGTAGATATTCAAAAAACTGCTGGTGAAAATATTTTTGCACTAAAAGTAGGAAAAGATGAAGCTTATGATTTAGTTATCGATAATATCAAAATTGACTAATTAATCAGTTTAAATATTATAATAATTAAGGCAACCAATTGGTTGCCTTTTTTTGTTTTTATTAGGTTAATAAACTCCTAAATATTCTTCATTTTTTAACGTGATTTCACATTCTGAAATGTATAAAATTCAAATAAAAATTATCTGTTAATGAGTATTGATTTTATTTAATTCAAAAAATATTAACATAAAATCGATTTTAATTTTATTAAAAAAAGTTAAAAAAAGATTTATTAATCATTTAATAAGTATTTAATAATGGATAATTGATAAAAAAAAGCAATTTATGTCTTATTTGGATAAAATGTTAATTATATATCATTTTGCTTTTTTCTCTAAAAAATAATGTTCAGATTTGTTCCCCTATTTTATAAAAATAAGACTATGAGGAGAAGAATCACATCTTTGAGTTTGTTAGCTTTCTTAGGTTTAGGAACGGCTGCATTTGCTCAAGTAACAGGTGTTGTAAATGATGCAGATAATTTTCCGGAAGCGGATGTAGAAGTATCTGTAAAAGGTACATACAAAGTTGTCTATACTGACCAAGACGGAAAATTTGACATTGATGCTAAAATTGGAGATATTTTAGTTGTTAATGGAAAGGAATTTAGTGTTACAAGTAACGCTTTAGGTACATTAAAGTACGCTGCTGCTACAAGTTCTACGGTTGATTTAAGTGAAGTTGTTGTGAAATCTATTTTCAACGCTCCATCTAAATCAGGTGTTACAACTGTAAAAGCAAAAGATTTAGAACAGATGAATCCATCTGTATCTATTGACCAAATGTTAGGAGGTAAAGTTGCAGGTCTATCATCTCAAGCGATGAGTGGAGCTCCTGGTGCAACTGCTAATGTTACAATTCGTGGTGCAATTGGTTTGAATGGTGGTGTAAAATCTCCATTATATGTTGTTGATGGTACATATATGACAGCAACAGATGTTGTTGCTATTAATCCGGCTGATATTGAAGAAGTAAGGGTGTTAAAAGATGCTTCTCAATTAGCAATCTTTGGTTCTCGTGGAGCGAATGGTGTAATCATCATGAAAACAAAATCAGCGAAAAAAGGTGAAGCTACAGTAAGTTATTCATCTCGTATTGGAGTGAACCAAATGGTTGATTTGCCAAATATCAACTTGATGAATGCCGAGCAATTGTTAAATTATCAAAATGGTTTAAGTACTATTGGTAATTTAGGTTTAGGGCAAGCTCGTACATCTGAAGAGATTGCAACTTTATCAAAAAATAACCATAAATGGTCTGATGATCTATACAAAAATGGACTTACTTCATCACATTTTATTACGATTAATAAAAATGATGGTGATACATCAAATAATTTTTCTGTAGGTTATGATAAAAATGAAGGAGCTGTTCGATATTATAATGGTATGGAAAGAATTACAGCTACTTTCAATAATACAACCAAAGTAAAAGATTGGTTACGTTACGGAATTAATTTAAACGGGTCTTATACCACGTTAGATTCTCCACGTGATCGTGTTAATGCACAATCTCCATTTTATAATACATTGTTAAATCGTCCTTACGAGACTTTTTATTCAATGGACGCGAATGGAAATGTAGTTTTAGATGCAGATGGAAATAAAGTTTACAATCCTAATGCGAACTATATGGGATATCCTGTTGCAGATGAAATGGAAAAAACGGATGCTCAAACAAGATATTTACGTATTTATGGAACTGGTTTCGTTGAAGCAGATCTTGCTAAAAATGTAACAGCTCGTACAACTTTAGGTGCTACTTATAATCGTACACAGTACGAAAACTTCTTAAAACCATCTTCAGTTTTATCTCAATTATTAGGAGACGGAGGTTCTAAAACAGATAGAAGTACAGACCGTTTTGATTACAACTGGCGTAATGAGGTTTCTTACGAAAATACTTTTGCAGGTAAACATCATCTACGTGTAACAGCAGCATCAGAATATATCAATCAAAGTTTATATTCTATGACAATGTACGGAATTGGTTTCCCTAATGATTATTTACAAACACAAGGGTTAGCTACTTTAATTGAACAAGATTCAAAAACAAACAGATGGAGAATTTCTAAGTTTGGATATTTAGGAGCGGCTTCTTATGATTTTGCAAATAAATATTTTGTTGATGCATATATTCGTCGTGACGGAACTTCTTTAGCAGGTGTTGATAATAAATATGGAACATTCTGGGGAGTGTCTCTAGGATGGAATATAGCAAAAGAAGGATTCTTAAGAGATTCTAAAGCTGTCAATAATTTAACACTTAAAGCTTCGTATGGGGAAGTAGGAGATGATTCAGGTTTAGCTGCTTATGCAAATATGAATCTGATGAATATTTTAAATACATATAATGGTAATCCAGCAAGTTTTCCTATAACAGTTTTAGCAGATAACAATGCTACTTGGGAAGCAAATAAGAAATTTAACATTGGGTTGGATTTTGGCTTCTTTGGAAATCGTTTAACTGGTGCTATGGCATATTTCCACGATTTGAGATCTGATTTCTTATTTAACAAACAATTACCTTTAGAGGCTGGAGGATATACTACAACTATTAATGCAGGAGAAATTAAAACAGAAGGTTTTGAATTAGAATTAAACTATGATGTGATTCGTTCTAAAAACTTCGATTTATCTCTATATGGTAACGTAACCAGCTTAAAGTATAAAGTAAATCAATTAGCAGATGGAGATAATTTAATAATGCCAGATTCATACGAAAGCATGATTCACGTAGAAGGAGGGAAACCTTATCAATTCTATATGGTTCGTTATGCAGGTGTTGATACAAATACAGGTAAAGATTTATACTTGGACAGAGATGGAAATATAACTGACGTTTATGATGGTGGAGATGCAGTCGCAACAAACAAATCTTCTCTCCCAACTTTAATGGGTGGTTTTGGTTTGAATGCTAAATTCTATGGATTTGATATCAACGCTGACTTTACTTATTCTGCAGGAGGATACATGTACAACAATACATATGCTTATTTAACAGATCCGACATCTTTAGATAACCATGTTGTTGAAGCTGCTGATTATTGGAAGCAAGCTGGTGATAATGCGTCATTCGCTCTACCAAATACAACAGGGCCAGAATATTCTACAAAATATTTAGAAAAATCTGATTACATCGCATTCCGTAGTTTGTCATTAGGATACAACTTTACAGATTTAGTAAAAGGAACGTTTATCAAAAACTTAAGAATGTTTGCTCAAGTTCAAAACTTAGCATTATGGACAAATTACCATGGGAATCCAATTGCAGGAACAGGAACAAGTGAAAGTAGTGCAGTAGGTTCGTCAGGATATGTGTCAAACTCTTTTACCGCATTCTCTTACCCATTAGTTCGTTCATATTCTATCGGATTTAATGTGTCATTCTAAAAATTGTAACAAAATGAAAAAAAATATTTTAGTCTTATCGTTGTTAGCTTGTGCATTAAGTTTTACATCTTGTAGTGATGACGATATCAATCAAAAACCATATGATGCGATCGAAGTTGGCGATTACTTTAAAACAGAAGCTGATTTTACAAACGCGTTAAATGGGGTTTATAAAGGTTTCGCGCAATCAGGTTATTATGCTGGTTTGAGTAATGCTAGCGATTTAGTTTCTGTTGGAGATATCATGGCAGACAACTTAATTCTAGATCCTAACGGACGTCGTGCAGGTCAAAGAGCACATACTTGGTCATATAATTCGAATTCTGTTCCTACAGATATTTACTCAACTTCTTATAATATTATCTCAAGAGCTAATATGATCTTGTCTAATGTTGATAATTTACAAGACGGTGATTTCAAAAATAATGTAATTGCGCAAGCAAAAGCGCTTCGTGCATTAGCCCATTTCGAGGTGGCTCGTACATATGCTGAGATTCCAACTCAAGCTGCAAATGCTGCATCTACTGTAGGTATTGCTTATGTAGATAAATATGATCCTCAGGCAGCTCCAAAACGTGATGCAACAATTGCTGAATCTTATGATAAAATTATTGCTGATTTAGAAGATGCGATTCCAAATTTAGAAGCTTCTTCAGAAAGTTCTGTTATGGGGAAATCTGCAGCACAAGCTTTATTAGGAAAAGTATATTTATATAAAGGAGATTATAAAAAATCGATCGAATTTTCTCAACCTGCTGTAGATGCAGTTGCTCCAGCATCACAAGAACAATTAGCTGGATTATGGACTTCTAAAAATAGTGATGGTGTATTATTTGAAATTGCATTTATCAATTCAAGCGATCCGACAATTGGTACAAACTATAGCCAAGGGGCAACGAACGAAAATATTGTAATTGAATATGCAGTAGATAAAGATTTCTATGCTTTGTATAATCAAAAAACAGAATCTGAGCGTATAAATGCGTATTTCAAAATTTTCAACCCTAGTAACCACGATAGTCAAGCTGTTATCGCAGTTAATAAATATATCAATGGTAAAGTAAAATTAGGATTGAATAACGGACGTTACTTACGTGTAGAAGAAGCAATTCTTAATTTAGCAGAAGCTCAATATTTATCAGGAGATCTAGGTGCTGCTTTGATTACACTAAATAAATTAAGAGATGTACGTTACTCTACTTATACTGGAGGAGAAACTGGAACTGCAATTTTTGATGCAATTCAATTAGAGCGTCGTAAAGAATTAGCTTTTGAAAACGGAGATCGTTGGTTTACATTAAAACGTTTACAAGGAGTTACTGGTATTTCTTCTGTTTACACAAGTGGTATTCAACGTAGTGGTAATGGGTATTTAGCAGATGGATCTGGAGTTCCTTCATCAGTTCAAACATTGAAAGTAGGAGCAAAAGAGTGGCAATTACCAATTCCGCAAACTGTTTTAAATAAAAATAAAAATATGACTCAGACTCCTGGGTACTAATTATAAGTTTTTATAGCTTTTTAGCAAAAAGAGAGGCTGCCGTTTTCGGTAGTCTCTTTTTTTTATTGTAAAATTTTAACTTTTATTTTTAATTTATTAATATGGATAAGCAATATCTATAATAGGTAGATTTATAATTATTTTATTGAAATTATCAGTTTTATAGATGTTAATATTATATTTTAGTAATAAATGTAATAATGTACAGCTATTTTTTTAAGATGTTGATAAATAAAAAAATATAGATAACTTTTTGGAAATCTTAAAAAAAAGTTAGAGTTTTGTCCAAAATGTTATAAAATATAAAACTATGAGGAGAAGATTAACATCTTTGGGCTTACTAGCTTTCCTAGGATTAGGAACAGTTGCTTTTGCTCAAGTAACGGGTGTAGTTAACGATGGTAACAATTTCCCAGAGTCAGACGTTGAGGTTACTGTAAAAGGTACAGATAAAGTTGCGTATACTGACGAAAATGGAAATTTTAACATTGATGCTAAAGTTGGTGATACTTTAATTATCAATGGAAAAGAATTTAAAGTAACTTCTACTAATTTAGGAGCTTTAAAATATGCCGAAGATGCAGATTTAAAAGAGGTAGTAGTATTAGGTTATGGATTGACGTCTACGAAACCTAAATCAATGGCTGCTTCTACAACAGTTTCATCTGAAGTTTTAGCAAATAGACCTAATGCTACATTCTTGAATTCTTTACAAGGTTCAGCTCCGGGTATATCAATAAACTCAGCTTCTGGTTCTCCAGGGTCAGGTAAAATTAATGTACGTATCCGTGGATTGTCATCATTAAATGCAAGTACAGATCCTTTATATGTTATAGATGGATTAATTTCTTCAGGATCTCAATTTAGAAATTTAAATGCAAATGATATTGAGACAGTTTCTGTATTAAGAGATGCACAAGGAACGGCTATTTACGGAAATAGAGGTGCAAATGGAGTTGTTGTAATTACTACTAAAACAGGTAGATATAATTCTGGTTTAGCGGTTAATTATGATGCTTTAACATCATTTAGTTTAATTCCTAAAACTGATTATAATTTAGCGAGTGCAAAAGAATTATTAACAATTCATAAGATGATTGGATTGGGAGCTGGCGCATCAATGACAGATGAGCAGATTGCTAATTATACAACAAATACAAATTGGGAAAAGGAATTTTTGAAAATAGCTGCAGCTCAACAGCATAATGTTGGTTTGAAATTTGGAGGAGAAAATGTAACAGTTTATTCTTCTGCTGGATATTTAGAAGCAGCAGGTAATGTTAAATCAACAGATTTTAAACGTTTTACTTTTAGAAATAATATTAATGGTAAATCATCAAATGGAAGGTTTACTTATACTTCTCAATTGGCATTAGGTTATTCTAAAAGAAATCAATTAGATCAAGAAACAAATACAGGTGTTAATAATAATGTTGTACAAAACCCATTATTTGGAACACTTTTAAGCCCTGCATCTTTAGCTCCATACAGATTTGCTGATGGTAGAGATATGTATAATCAAATAGGAAGTAATACTAGTGGTAGATCTGCATGGATTCTTTATGATATTATTAATGGAGGTGTAAAAAATAGATTTACAGAAACAAGTATCTTAGCTAATGTAAGTGGTAATTATAAATTAACAGACTGGTTATCAGTTGGGAATAAAACGGGTATTGATTATAAGTATAATCAAAGAGTTTTTGCTCGTACTCCAAATGGATATTTATCAGTAAATGTTGCCGCAAGTCAAGGTGCTCAATATGGAGGGTTTGAAGATTTTACAAACACTAATGATTTTACATTCAGTTCAGTATCTAATATTACTTTTGATAAACAGTTTGGTGATCACTCATTAACAATTGCAGGATACTTAGATTATTTAAAAGCACATTATCAAACTTCTTATCAACGTGTAAATGGATTAGATCCTTTAACTTATTCTTTTGGTTCAGGTAAAGGATATGTTCCTTTTAATCCTGCAACTCCAAATATTTATCAAAGAATTGTAACAGCAGATAAACTGAATGCTGGAACATTGGCTTATTTTGGAACATTAGACTATGATTATGCTGGTAAATATGGTTTGAGTGGTGTTGTAAGACGAGACGGTTCTTATAGATTTTATAAGGCAAATAGATGGGAAACATTTTGGTCTGTAGCAGGTCGTTGGAACATTGATCAAGAGGAGTTTTTAAGAGGTTCTTCAGTTCGTATGTTAAAACTTCGAGCATCTTATGGTACAACTGGTAACCAAAACTTAATTAGAACAGTAGATAATTTAAACCCTTTATTTGGAGGAGCAAACTTATATAAGACGCTTAATACTACTACTACTGGTTATATGAATCTACCAGGATATACTCTTCTTCAAATTGAAAATAATGACTTAAAATGGGAGAAATCTATTCAAGCGAATATTGGTTTAGATTTTAGTATTTTTAATGGACTTGTAGATGGAACAATTGATGTATATGACAAACGTACTGAACGTATGTTTGATTTTATAGCACTTTCAGCTACAAATGGGGTACCAACTTTGAGAGGTAATAATGGAGAAATGTCAAACAGAGGTATAGAAGCTGGTTTGAAATTCAATATAGTGAATAAAGATGATTTTAAATTTGATGTATTCGCAAATTATGCATACAACAAAAATAGAATTGAGTCTTTAGGAACAGAAGATTTATCAGGGGATGTTGTTAATGCAGTAGGAGATATTGCTTATCAATGGCATTTATATAAATATGTCGGTGTTAATCCAAAAACTGGAGAACAACAATTCTTAGATAAAGATGGTAATATTACAGAAGCTCCAACTTCTGCAGATAGACAGTTAACAGGTAAATCATACTATGCACCAGTCCAAGGTGGATTTGGATTTAATATTGATTACAAAGGGTTCTATGCTGCAACACTATTCTCTTTCCAAACAGGAGGATGGTCGTATGATAATTTTTATAGTTGGTTAATGGATCCATCTACTGCTGCTGCTTATAATGGTTCAGCTGATATTTTAAAAGGATGGTCAACAACGAACCCAAATTCAAACATTCCAGCAGTTACAGCTACAAATATTGGTCTTGAAGGTTCATCAGATCGTTTCTTATATAAAACTGACTTTTTGAGATTGAAAAATGTATCAGTTGGATATAATTTTACGAAAAAACAGTTACAATCACTTCCTGTGAAAAATATGAGAGTATTTGTTAGCGCGGAGAATATAGTTACTTGGACTGATTGGAAAGGATATGATCCAGAACCGATTCAAAGTTATTCTTTAGGTGTATATCCAAATCCAAGATCTATATCTTTAGGATTTAATGTTGAATTTTAATTGTAAAAGAAATGAAAAAAATAATAATTAAAGGAGTATTTTTGACTTCTGTTCTTGCAGGAATGATGACATTTAATAGTTGTCAAGACGCTTTAGATATTGTGCAACCAGGAGAATTAAACAACGATGCTTTATTTACAAGTGTTTCAACACTAGAAGGTTATTTAAATGGATCTGTATATGCATCATTAGATCCAACTTATTCAATATACATATCTTCTGTCTTAAGTGATGAAGTAAAAATTGGTTCTCAAAATGGAGGGCAAGAACAAGGTTTGTATAGGCATTTTATTGATGGGAGTAATGATTACATAACAGACATATGGTATGGTTATTATAGAACTATTAACAGAGTAAATCGTTTAATTGAGGGAGCAAAAAAAATAACTCCTAAAACTGACGCTGAAAAGGCTAAATACAATAATGTTTTAGCACAAGCTAGGGTTGTTAGAGCATATACTTATCTAGAGCTTGAAAAATACTTTGCTCCTGATATGAAAGATGAAGGTGGTTTAGGTGTTATCATTACGCCGGATATTCCATTAACTTCAGATGCAATTCCTAGAAGCTCAAATAAAGAAGTTTATAATGTTATTGAAAGTGACTTAGCTTATGCAAGTAGTATTTTAACTAAAGGTTCTGACCAATATAGAGCGGATATTAATGTAGTAAATGCAATTTATGCAAGACTTAATTTGTACAAAGGAAATTATAGTGAAGCAAAAAAATATGCAGAAAAGGTATTAAACGAATCTGGACTAGAATTAACTCAAGCTACACCAATTAAACCTACAGGATCAACAGATGAAATTGGTTCTGCTGCTTGGAATACTGCTTTTTATGCAACTTCTAATTCGTTTAATCCTTACAGAAAGATTTGGGATGATTCATCAAGAGGTGAAGTTATATTTTCTTTAAATAGAACAGCAACAGGAATAGGTTATAATATTGGCTATTATTTTAATACTAATCAATCAAGTGTAACAGGTAGTCCTATGTGGTTTTGGGGAAGAAACTTATTTAATATTTTTTATAATACAGATGGTGATGTACGCCGTTATGCATATGTAGACCCAACGTCTAAAATAGATCCTAATTATTTAACAAGTGTTAATCCAAGAAATACAGATCAACTTGTTATTGATAAATATCCTGGAAAAACAAGTGCGGCTACTCGTAATGATGTTAAAGTTTTTAGATTATCAGAAATGTATTTCATTTTAGCTGAAGTAGCAGTAGAAGAAAATAAATTATCTGAAGCTTCTGCTTTAATTCAAAAAATAAGAGTAGCAAGAAATTACAAAGGAACAGCTAGTACACCTGCTTATACATCTTCTCAAGTAGCATATGCAGATATATTGAAAGAACGAAGAGTAGAATTAGCTTTAGAAGGACAACGTTATACAGACCTTAAGAGATTAGCGGTAAAAGCTGGCGTTACAATGGATAGAAATGTTAGAGATGCTGTTCTAGCAAATGAGACAGTTCAAAACTTAGACAATGGAAGTTATAAGTATACTTTTCCAATTCCAGTATCAGAATTTTCAGGAAATAAGAATATGAAACAAAATCCAGGTTACGAATAATAAGAAAAATTTCTTATAATAGACAAAAACCCTCGAAGCTTGCTTCGAGGGTTTTTTATTATTTATTTAATATTTTCTATAAACTCCCAAGCTCTTATCTCTGCCCAAGAATGTTTATTATTTTTAAGAGGAAAACCACAATGTCCACCATATTTTGGCATTTCAAATGTGCAGAATTTATGGTTTTTAAAACGTTCGATAGGATAACAATCATCCCCTAAAAAAGGATCATTAGCAGCGTTAACAATCAAACAGGGTGTTTTTATATGGTCCAAAACAGTTGCAGGAGAAGCTTTGTGGTAATAATCTTCTTTACTGCTATAACCATGCATTGGCGCAGTAAAATAAGCATCAATTTCATCAAAAGTTTTGATTTTATCAATCATTTCCTCATTTAACTTTCCAGGGAATTGTTTAGCTTTTGCTTTAAATTTTGGAACAAGTGTTCGCTTAAAATTTTTAAAATAGACTGTATTTGGAAACTTTTTTAAAGTATCTGAACTTGATTTTAAAGAAATTGGTGCAGAAAAAACTACAGCAGATTTTATCTTGTTCGAAACTTCATAACTTCCAAGATAATTCAAAATTAATGCGCCGCCCATCGAGTAACCAATCAAAGAAATTTCTTGATAATTTTCTTTCAACGCTTTTTCTACAACTCTGTGTACATCGTCAATCGAACCATGATGATAAAGTCTGCAAGTTTTGTTCATTTCGCCTCCACAAGAACGATGATTCCAAGCTAGAATATTAAATCCTTTATCATAAAAATAATCTGAACACGAATTAAGATACGTTCGTTTCGAATCGCCTTCTAATCCGTGAAAAAGTATAACTAATTTGTCTTTATTATTTTGAAATCGCCAATCCAAATTCAGAAAATCACCATCATCGGTTTCCATTTTTTCTCTTGTGTAATCTGGAACAGGGTATTTCTTGAATTTCGCCGGAAAAATGGTAGAAAGATGTGCATTTCTGTTGATGAAATTAGGTGTAAGGTAAGTAGAATGTTCGATGTAAGGCATTTAAAATATTTTTACGTCAACTAAAAAATCCTTTTTAATTTCTTCATTTATATTAGCTAAAATCTTCGATTTTCCCATCAATAATTCTTGTCGCATGGCAGGAGAATTAATTTTTACATACAAAACTCTTTGTCTTACTTCAACTCGGTCCGTATATTTCTCGAAAAACTTTCCCATCACCGTTTGCCAAGCCTCTTCTGCTTTCACTTCCCAAATCAATTCTTCCTTTCCACTTTGTTTAATAAAATGCTCCAAAGCTTGACCAAGCGTTTGCTGATTACTTCTTTTTTCGTACTTTTTCATAAACGGAAAACTTTACTTTCAGAATTAATTTGTTTAATGATTTGCTCTGTTCTTTCGGGATGTGTATCGGTGATAAAAATTTGACCAAATCGTTCTTCGTTCACTAATTTAATCAATTGTGTTACACGATGTTCGTCCAATTTATCAAAAATATCGTCTAATAATAATAAAGGAGTAATATTTAAGGATGATTTGATAACTTCTAATTGTGCTAATTTCAAAGCAATTAAGTACGATTTTTGTTGACCTTGCGAACCAAATTTCTTGATTGGATAATTGGTAATCGTAAACAATAAATCATCTTTATGAATTCCAACAGTCGAGTATTGTGCCGAACGATCTTTGTATAAAGCTTCTTTCAGAACCGTTTCAAAAGGTGCGTCATTAAGCTGAGAAACATATTCGATGTTCACTTTTTCTCGACCTTCCGAAATTTCATTGTAATATTTTAGGAAAGCATCCAAAAAAGTTTGAATAAATTCTTTTCTAACTTCATATATTTTTTTTCCTAAATGAATTAATTCTTCATCATAAATTTCCAAAGAAGTTGAATCAAATGTATTATTTGCAGCAAAGTATTTTAGTAACGCATTTCGTTGGACTAAAACTTTATTGTATCGCATCAAATCAGCTAAATATTGCTTATTCGACTGCGAAATAATATTGTCCAAAAATTTGCGTCGAACTTCGCTTCCTTCTTTGATTAAATCGTTGTCATAAGGCGAAATCATCACCAGAGGATATTGCCCAATGTGATCAGAAATACGATCATACGATTTCGAATTTCGTTTTAGTTGTTTGGGCTGACCAGAACGAACCAAGCAAAAAATCACATCATCAGATTCGTTTCGATCAAAAGTTCCTTCTAAGGTAAAAAAATCGCAATCGAATTGAATATTCATCGCATCCGAATGATTCAGATACGATTTACTTAAAGCCAAATAGTGAATAGCGTCCAAAACATTGGTTTTGCCCTTTCCATTTTGTCCTACAAATGCATTAATTTTTGGTGAAAATTCGAAATTATTTTCATCAAAATTCTTGAATTGTCGCGCTTTAAGTTCTTTCAAATACATAAAAGCAAAATTACGATATTAATTAAGATTTACGTTTGAAGAAGTTTGATTTATGATTTTTTATAATGATTTTCAATCCTAAAACAATGATTTTGAAACAAAATGTCGAGTTAAAAATCAAAATGATGTATTTTTGCATCTTTAAAAGAAAGATTTAGAAAAATGGCAATTCAAAAACCATCGATTCCAAAAGGGACAAGAGATTTCTCGCCTTTAGAAGTGAATCGTCGTCAATATATTATCAACACGATTAAAAAACAATTCGTGTTATTCGGATTCTCTCCAATCGAAACTCCATCATTCGAAAATTTATCAACTTTAACAGGTAAATACGGAGAAGAAGGAGATCGATTAATTTTCAAGATTTTGAATTCTGGAGATTATTTAGCAAAAGTTGATGAGCAATTGTTAACAGATAGAAATAGTCAAAAAGTAATTGCGCAAATCTCTGAAAAAGCGTTGCGTTATGATTTAACCGTGCCTTTTGCGCGTTATGTGGTACAACATCAGAATGAAATTACATTTCCTTTCAAACGTTACCAAATTCAACCAGTTTGGCGTGCCGATCGTCCTCAAAAAGGTCGTTTCCGTGAGTTTTTTCAATGTGATGCGGATGTTGTAGGTTCGGATTCGTTATTACAAGAAGTTGATTTTATACAATTATATGATTCAGTTTTTACAGAATTAAAAACGCCTGTTGAAATTCATATTAACAACCGTAAAATTTTATCAGGTTTGGCAGAAGTAGCAGATATTTCGGCTCAATTGATTGATTTTACTGTGGCTTTAGATAAGTTGGATAAAATTGGTGAAGAAGCGGTGAAAGAAGAAATGCGTGGAAAAGGAATTTCTGATTCTGCGATTGAAATTTTATCACCTTTATTCTCAATGAATGGAGATTGTAAAACACAATTTGCTCAATTAAAAGAAATTTTAAAATCTTCGGAAACTGGATTAAAAGGAATTGAAGAATTAGAATTTGTTTTTGAAAATACAACAACTATTGGTTTACAATCTGCTGAATTAGTATTAAACTTAACTTTAGCGCGTGGTTTAGATTATTATACAGGAGCTATTTTCGAAGTGAAAGCGAAAATCGGAGAATTCTCTTCATCTATTGGGGGTGGAGGTCGCTACGATGATTTGACAGGAATTTTCGGATTGAAAGATATTTCTGGTGTTGGAATTTCTTTTGGATTAGATCGTACGTATTTAGTTTTAGAAGAAAATAATTTATTCCCAGCTTTAGAAGATTCAACAAATATTCAAGCGTTGTTCATTAATTTCGGAACGAAAGAAGCTACTGAAGCAATGAAATTGGTGAAACAATTACGCCTAAGCGGAATTAATACAGAGGTTTATCCTGATGATTCAAAAATGAAAAAACAAATGGGATATGCTGATAAAAAAGGAATTAAGAAAGTAATTCTTTTGGGTGAGAAAGAAATTGCAGAGCAAAAAGCGACTGTAAAAGATATGATTTCGGGAGAACAAACTGAAGTTGCTTTTGCTGATTTGGCTAATGCGTTATAGATTTTGGAAAGAATCTAATTGTATTTGTTTAATATATAACAAGTTAAATAAGGTTTAGATACAAAATAATAAATAGGCATTATGCCTTAATTCAAATCTATTCAATATATTTGCAAACTATTTAATCAAGAATATAAAATGAGTTTATTAACAGTTGGTACAGTTGCCTTTGATAAATTAGAATCTCCTTTTGGGAAAACAGATAAAATCTTAGGTGGTGCCGCTACATATATCGGTATGGCGTCTTCTTTATTGGGCGTGGATACAGCAATCGTTTCAGTTGTTGGTGGAGATTTTCCACAAGAATACATCGATTTATTAATTTCAAAAGGAATTAATTTAGATGGTTTAGAAATCGTAAAAGAAGGAAAAACATTCTTTTGGGAAGGTAAATACCACAACGATTTGAACACACGTGATACGTTAGCAACAGAATTGAATGTTTTAGAAACTTTCAATCCAGTTGTTCCTCAAGATCGCAAATCTCCAGACGTTTTGATGTTAGGAAACTTACATCCATTGGTACAAAAAGGAGTGTTGACACAATTAGAAAAGCGTCCAGGTTTGGTTGTTTTAGATACAATGAACTTTTGGATGGATTGTGCTTGGAACGAGTTGATGGATGTGATCAAAGATGTTGATGTAATTTCTATTAATGACGAAGAAGCGCGTCAAATGTCAGGTGAATATAGTTTAGTGAAAGCGGCTAAAAAAATTATGACATTCGGACCAAAAACTGTTATCATCAAAAAAGGTGAACACGGAGCTTTATTATTCCAAGAAGAACAAGTTTTCTTTGCACCAGCTTTACCATTAGAAGATGTTTTCGATCCAACAGGAGCAGGAGATACATTTGCAGGTGGTTTCTCTGGATACTTAGCAAAAACAAACGATTTCTCTTTCGATAATATGAAACGTGCAATTGTTTATGGATCTGCGTTAGCATCTGTAACATGTGAAAAATTCGGTACTGAATCATTAGGTGATTTAACACGTGATGGTTTAGCTGAACGCTTGAAAGCATTCAAAAAATTAATGGATTTCTCAATTAATTTATAAGAGAATTATTCATCAAAATATTTAACCTCGAGAACTTCTCGAGGTTTTTTTATGGATTAATTTTTGTGTAAATTGAATTAATAAATTTTAATCATGAAAAACAAAATTATACATCTTCTCATATTAGCATTTTCCTCTTTACTTTCTGGAATAATGATTTCGAAAATGTCATTTATCGGAAAAGTTGGAATCACAATTATTTACAACGAATATACGATCCTGAAATCGTGGTGGAAAACAGCCTTGTTATTATTTGTCATACAAGCTGTTATTTTTATTGTATTATCCATTTGGAATGAGAAAACAACGAAACGTTTTAAACGTTTGTTATTGCCTCTCATTTTCCTTTTTATGGGAATTATTGGATTAATTTATTGCTATTACGATTTTACTGAAACCTCACATCGTTTATTGAAAAAGACGTTCCATTTCGGATTTTATATTTTTTGGTTTACATGGTTTGGGAATTGTATATTCTTTATGACAAAAAAATCTCAAAAAGTAGAAGAAATTCCACAAGAAACAGAAGTGTATTAAAATAAAAAAGCTCATCAAATTTTGATGAGCTTTTGCTTTTGTGACCGAGACAGGATTCAAACCTGTAACCTCTTGAGCCGTAATCAAGTGCGCTATTCAGTTGCGCCACTCGGCCATTCCTGATAAGAAACTATTGTTCTTATTTTGGACTGCAAATATAAAGACTATTTTTGAATCTGCAAATATTTTTCAAATAAAATTATCCTCGATCTCTGTCTGTAATTAACATCAAGATAAAACTTAATACAAAAAGTGTATCATTTTCAGATGATTGATATTGATTTAATTTAAATTTTCGTCCAAAGAATGAAGGTTCTTTTGACACTTCCATCATTTCTCCTCCTTGTAAATCAGTTAAAACATATTTTGGATTGAAAATATAACCAGAGAAAAATCCTACAACGGGAATTTCGCCAACAAATCCGTCCATCATGCGCGTAAAACCACTACGTTCGTTGATTGTAAATAAATGATTATTATTTGCGTCGTAAATATGAAAAGTCGCTTTCCAAAAGGATTTGAAAGTTTTTCGTTTTGCTTTACCAACAATATTTCCGTTCGCATCTGTAATGGTAAAAGTTTGTTGAAAATCGATGATTTTATTCGAACGAAGTTGAAAAAGTTCTTCTTTTTTCGATGAATCACGGTAGATTTTAATCACGTCTCGCCACGAAAGAATTTTTTCGCGTACATAAAACACAGGTTGATTATTAGCGTCCGTTACAGAAAAATCATTGGAAAAAGTTGCAATATGAAACTTTATATCAAGCGGAAATTTTAGGTTGTTTAAATTCATAAGTGTTGAGTAATTTTTATCAAAAATAGATTTTTTTTCGACATAAAAAAAGGTTCAGAATTTCTGAACCTTAAGTTTATAAATATTCTCTTACTTCATCTAAATGTGTAATAGTAGGAACATCATCCATCGAAAAATTATCATCTAATCGATCAAAGAAAATAGCCGACATTCCGAAAGCTTTTGCACCAACAGCATCTGCAATCCAATCATCTCCAATATAAATAGATTCATCCTTTTTTGCACCAGATTTTTCCATTGCCAAAGAAAAAATACGAGGATCAGGTTTCAAGATTTTGATTTCGTCTGCATAAGTCACCGTATCAAAATAACCATTTAATTCTGATGTTTCAATTTTACGTTTCGAAACTTCGATAAAACCATTTGTGATAATATGTAGTTTATATTTTGGCTTCAAATAATCCAATAATTCCATCGCGCCATCCACGACTTCATTATAATTGGTAATCGTTTCCATGTATTCTTCTTCAAAAATCTTTGCTAAAGCATCATTATCAATTCCAAGATTATCGAAAGCTTCTTTGAAACGACGTGCACGTAATTCTTCTTTTGTAATTTTTTTGTCACGAATCAAAGCCCAAAGTCCTTCATTGCTATCGTGATAGAATGGATGAAATTCCTCGAATGTAAAACCATATCTATTTTCTACATCATACTTTTTGTAAAGCTCATCTAGCGCGAATTTTGCATTTTTTCTGAAATCCCAAAGTGTGTTATCAAGATCGAAAAAAACGTGTTTTATTGTGTTCATAAATGCAAAGCTAAGGATTTTATGTAGATTTGCTGATGAAGAAAATATCAATTGAAAGCGAAGTTAGAAAAATTTAAAACGAAGAATGCCAAAGGTGTTTTGTCTTTGTTGGCAGGTAACACAATTGCGCAAGTGATTATGTTTATTGGCGGAATTATTTTGGCTCGAATTTATGGTCCAGAAGCGTCGGGAACGTATAATGCTTTTTTGAGTTTTGTGGCGATTCTAGCTATTTTGACAACATTTCGTTTAGAGAATATTTTCGTGATTTCGAAATCATCAAAAGCGATTCGAAATTTGTTCACAACCTTATTATTAGTGAGTAGTATTGTAACGATTTTATTCTTTTTGGGTTATGCTATTTTAGAAGAAATTTTCACATTCAAAACTTCCTTATTTATTGTTTTCTTAAGTTGTATTGCAGGATTATTTACAGCTTGGAATAATGTTCAAAATACATTGTTTACGAAGTATAAATTATTCAAAAGTATTTCGACAGGATTTGTGATTAATGCGCTGTTTTCGGTTTTTTTTCAGTTCATTTTTTATTGGATGGGTTACAAAGAAACAGGATTGATTTATGGAACAATTTTCGGAACAGTTTTGTCTTGTGCATACTATTTTTCAATTACAAAAGGACGATTTTCTTCGATTGATTTTGGTTTGGCTAAACGAACAATTTCTAAGAACAAAGAAATCATAAAATATACATTACCCTCAGAATCGTTGAATGCAATTGCGAACAATTTGCTCCCCATTATGATCGCGATTTATTTTATGAAAGAAGATGTAGCTTTTGTAGGAAATTCAGCTAAAATTTTGGTTGTTCCTTTGACATTACTTTCCAATTCGATGTCGAAAGTTTTCTTTCAGAAATCTGCTGCAATGATTGATCATCGTTCGCATCAATTATATGATTTATCGAAAAAAGTGGTGCTGTACAACGTTGGAGCAATTGCTGTTTTTCTTTTGTTGATGAATTGTATCGGAATTTTTATTCTCGAGTGGATGCTTGGACCAGAATGGAGAGGTTTACATATTATGATATGGATACTTTCATTTTGGATTTTGTGTCGTTCTGCAATGAATCCTATTCAGCAAATTGTTGTGGTGATTAAGAAAAATCATTACGCACTATACTTCAATATTTATTTGGTTTTCGTCACATTGATTACTTGTGTGATTGGCGGACTAAATAAAAACATACTTTTGACGTTATCCCTATATTCTTTCTTTGCGGGAATGGGCTATTTGGTTCAACTTTACTTTGTAATGAAAGAGCTGAAACGTTATAAAAAGTAGCAAATGTGCGGAATTTCTGGTATTTTTTCTAAAAATAAGTTAAGCGGTTCATCGATTCTAAATTCTTTAAAATCGATCAAACATCGTGGTCCGAATAATACCATTCATACCAGTTTTTTTGATAAAGAAATTCATTTTTATTCAAGTCAATTATCTGATAAACGAACACAATTTGATTTAAGAAATTCGGATGGAATACAAGCAAATAATTGGATAGGTTTTAATCGTCTATCTATTATTGATTTGTCAAATAATGGGATGCAACCATTTTACGATAACGACGCGAAAATTTCGTTTATGATGAATGGAGAAGTTTATAATTTTAAAGAACTTCGAAATGAATTTTTAAGCGATGTGGATTTTATTTCCGATTCAGATTCTGAAGTTGCTTTTCAATTGTATCTAAAGCTTGGAATCGATTTTGTGCAATATTTGCGTGGAATGTTTGTAATTGTAATCGTTGATTATCAAAAAAATGAAGTAAATATTTGGCGAGATCGTTTTGGAATTAAGCCTTTTTATTATTTTTTAGATGAAGAAAATTTTATTTTCTCTTCAGAAATAGAAGGGATTTTTGCGACAGATTTGGTTCAAAAGGAAATCAATTTTAAACATTTAGCATATACATTTTATCTCAATTCGAGTTTCGCTCCAAATACAATTTATAACAATATTTATTCCTTAGAAGCTGCTACTCAATTAAAAGTTGATTTATCAAATTTTAAATCTGAGAAAAACCAATATTGGCAATTAAATTATCAACCGAATCATCAATTAATTTCTTCAGAAGAATTTTTAAACGATGTAGATAAAGTTGTTAACCTTAGTTCTGTTTCAGATGTGAAGCAAGCAATAATGCTGAGTGGAGGATTAGATTCAGGATTATTGGCGTATATGATAGGGCAGAAAAATTCTGATATTGATGCATTGACAATTTATAACGAATCTGTTCCAGAACAAAATGAGTTAGCTTTTGCAAAAAGTAATGCACTAAATGCAAATTTGAATATCAAAGCGTTTGAGATCGAAAATCAAGTTGATTTACAAACGATAAAAGAATGTTGTTTTGCAGAGGAAGAGCCTAATTCTTCTCCAGAACCGGCTTATTTTTTAACGAAAAAAGCGAAACAAAATAATTATACCGTTTTGCATAATGCACTTGGATTGGACGAATTATTTTATGGTTACGGTTATTACAATCAAGCCAAAAAATTAGAAAAATATCAAGCGTTTTTATGGAAATCATTTCGATATTTTCTTACAGGATCGAAGAGAAATAAATACGAAGAAATCTCTACGTTTGGCTTAGAAGCTACACCTTTTATTATGAGAAGTTTTTCTTCTTGGAAAGCTATTCAACAATTATTTTCGATGCATGGAAGTGCTGATTGGGAACATCCAATTTCGGTTTTGATGAATAAGGTAAAATCTACAAATATCAATTTTGAGAAAATGCCTTTGTTAAAGAAAATCTCTTATTTGGATTTTTATTATTATATCAGTTCTCATCATTCGTTGCGAACAGATTCACCAGCGATGAAAAACGAAATCGAAATGCGTTTTCCGTATTTGGATCATTTATTTGTTCAGAAATATTTTAATTGTTCATTTTTAGATCAAGATTTATCAAAAGAAAACAATAAGTCTTTTCTACGAAAAAATGTGCAAACTATTTTACCAAAAGATGTGCTTTCTATGAAAAAAAAAGGATTTTCTATGCCTACTTCAAAATGGTTAGAAAGTGTTAATTTAGAACAAGATTTTCCTGAATTAAAGACTTATTTTGGAGAAAATTATAAAAATTGGATAGATCATCCTTCAAAAAAATGGTTTTTAATTTCTACGAGCTTATTAATGAAAAAGAAATGAAACAGACATATACAATCGTTTTTTTAGCAGATTTACATACTTTATACGATGACAGAATATATTGGAAACAGGCTATATCTTTAGTTAAAAATGGGTATAATGTTCATTATATTACGATTGGAGATGTTAGTGGAAAAGGAATCACAAAGGAAGGAATTCATTATCTACAATTGAAACGTAAAAAGTATTTACCAACTTTATTGTTGAATTATTTTTTCAAAAGGCTTTCGTTTGTGAAAACAGAATATGATGAAGCTTTAGAATATTGTCAGTCAATAAAAGCAGATCTCTATCATATTCATGATGCAAGAATAAATAGGATTTTAGGGGATTTAAAAAAAATAGGAAATAATCCTAAATTTATCTACGATGGACGGGAGCCTTTGGATAAAAATATGAAAGATTATCGTTTTAAGGATTCAAAAATACCTAAAATAATCACAAATACTTATGCAGATTATATTCAAAATTGGGAATATAAAAAGGTAAAAGATTATGATTATATTTTTACAGTAGATGATGGATTATATAATCGTTTTAAGAAGAATGTCCCGAATGTTCCGATAAAAATAATGTATAACTTTACAAATCTTAAGGATCAACGTAAACATTTAACTTACGAAGATAAAATATATGATGCAGCATATGTAGGAGGTTTATCTGAAATGAGAGGAGCTTTGGTTGCTTTGAAATCTACTAAATATATCGTTGAGAAATTGCCAGATTATAAATTGCTTTTTCTTGGGCAAGTGTATGATAAAAAATTTGAATTTGAGATAAAGCAATTTATCCAACAAAATAATTTAGAAAAAAATGTAATTTTAAAAGATTTTGTTCCTCATCAAGAAGTTTCAGATTATTTTAATCAAATAAAAATAGGTTTAAATCCTCTGCTTTTTGCTAAAACCCATGAAGAAATTATTCAGATTAAATTATTTGAATACATGAATTTTGGAATTCCGATTATTACAAGCAATTTTGGTTATATGAAAAAATATGTGCTGGAAAATAATGTTGGAATTGCGATTGAACCAAATGATGAAAAATTATTAGCCAATACAATTTTAGATTTGTTAAATGATCGAAAAGCTTTTGATGAATTTGCAAAGAATGGAATAAAGGCTGTTGATGAAAGATATAATTGGGATATTATGGAAGAAATGTTATTAGAAACATATCAATTTTTGTTAAATGAAAAGCAATAGTTCCTTTCTTTAATTGAATTTTTAATTATCATTTATTTTAAAAAAATATGAATAATTCTAAAAACGTTTTTTTTCGGGATACGTTTTGGTATTTATTAGGAATGATAATACCAATGGGAATTAATGTCATAAAAACACCAATTTTTACACGACATTATTCTGCTGAAGATTACGGATATTTAGGATTAGTTATGGGGATATTTTTATATATATCTACTGTTTCCTATTCATGGTTATCAAGCTGTATTTGGCGGTTTTATAATTCATTTGAAAGAAAGAAAATTTTAAATAAATTCTATTCAAATCTTCTTTTTTTATATCTGATTTCGAGCGTGGTGATGTTTCTATGCTCTTTAATGTTTATTGCATTTTATCATTCACCTTCTTTGGTTTATAAGTTAATCATACTTAGCTTTTTTCATTTTGTTTTGAAAGAATTGTTAGGATTATTTTATGTGATTTTGAGAATAAAAGGCTATGCAAAGCTCAATAATATTTTGTTGATAACGCAAGTTGTATTCAGTTTTATAGTTTTATTATTTTCTGCATTTATTTTAGATTTTGATATCACTTCATTGATTAGTAGTTCTATTATTATAGATTTAATCTTTGTTGTTGGAATTGGATTTTATCTGATCTATCATAAAAAAATACAAAGTCTGAACCTTAATTTAGTTAGAATGCGATATTTAAAAATATTTCTAAATTTTGGTTCGTTTGTTCTTATTTCAAGTATAATAACTTTATTGTTAGTTTCAAGCGATCGATATATTTTGGCCATGTATGATAATATGCGAAATGTAGGTATTTACACCAAAGTTTATGATATTGCACAAATCTCTATTACAGCGTTTGTTTTTGTATTTTTTAGTGTTATTAATCCTAAAATGAACAAAGAATTATCTCATAATATAAATGAAGCAGACAATTTACTTCAAAAGTATTTATTTGGTTATATTTTTACTTTATTGCCGATTACGTTTTTAATTTCTATTTTTTCTAAAGAAATCTCAGAAATTCTTTTAGGAGAAGAGTTTAGAAACGGCTACATTATCATGCCTTATGTTTTTTTTAGTGCGTTTATTTATGGAATAATTACGATTAACCAAAACAAATTAAAATTCAGAAATAAATTAAAAACAATCGTTCAAATATTAATTATTTGTTTAATTATTAATGTTATATTAAACTTTCTTGTTGTTCCGACTTATGGATACATTGGAGCTGCAATTACAACATTAATAAGTTATGTTGTGATGCTATGTTTGTTCTTTTATAAGGAATCAATAGGCTTTTTTAAACAAAAAAAATATATTAAATCTATTGCAGAGCAGTTGATAGTTTTAATTTTAATGTTCGGTATTGATCAAGTTTTTAGAAGAATAATTGATTTTAATATATGGATTGCAATTTTAGAAGGAATTGTTTTTGTTGTCTTAATAGGTTTAATTTTCCGTAAAAAATATCAATCATTAGATATGCCTATTTGATTTTTACGATAGAACTATTTTTCTTGTTGATATACTCATTAAATTCTTTTCCATTTGGATAAATTAATTTTCCATTTTTTTCGAAAATTAACTTTGAATTATTTCCGAAGATTACTTTTGCTTTTGGAGCTAAAATTACTGGTTCTGAAATTGTTAAGATTACATTGTTCTCAATTTTTAAATTTGAATAAAAACGTAGTGTTTTATCCCAATTTGTATTTTCATTGATTAAAAATGTATTTCCTAAAAAAGAATCTTCTGTTACAAATTGAATTAAATTAGTCTCTCTAAGATTTTTATGAGCCTTTAAAATTTCTGTTGGTTGAAGATAATTTTTAGGATCCGAACCAACTTGAGACATTATAGAAAATTTGCACGCATTTGTATTGTGGTATTCATTACTATGATTTAAACCAAGGCTATGTCCAATTTCGTGAGCTAATCCTCGAGCATCTCCTAAATCCCATGACATTGTTTCTTCAACCGTTTTATTAAAACGAATGGGATCTTGAAATCGATGAGAAAGATATTTTAAATATCGGTTAGGGATATGAATGCTAATACTTTGTGATAAGTTACTACTTGGGGATTCTGCTGCTGCAACTTCTTTTAAATCAAAATCTTTGCTTTTTACTTTATATAAACGATCATAATTATCTGCATCCATTGTTAGATATACATTTATTCCTTTAGGCATTGTAGCGTCTTGAGAAATTTTATCATCTATATAAGTTAAATACCAACCTCTATACGGTGTAAATCCGTTGTATTTCATATTTTGTAAATCAGCACCACTATTTTTATAATTCCAAGCATAGTTATCTTTAATTTCAATGTAATTATATTTAAAACGAATTTTAGCATCTTGATAAAAATCTTTTCCAGTATAACAGCCATTTAAGTCATTTGGTTGAGTAAATTTGCTCCAAACGTCATTGCTTGCATTCATGAAATTTTCTAAAGCCTGTTTCTCTTCTGGATTTTTTAAATCATAATTTCCCGTTCCATCATCTCGTTTCAGAACAATTACATTTACTTGTAAAGTGATTGGCTGTAAATCATCTGTGATAATAAAATTTTTGATTGTAGATTGGTTTGTAGAACTTACCGAATTTGAAGTTGTTGATTGATTTGGAAAAACTAAACCACCTTGTTGACTACTGCACGAAAAAATAGAAAAACAAAAAATAATATAAAATAACGTTCTCATAAACAATTGATTTGTACGTTAATTTACAACTTTTTTATTTCTTCTTTTGTCATTGTTTTGGATTTTAGATCAATTAATTTTTGACCTGTTTCTTTCATCCATTCAATATCTTCATTTGTTTCTTCATTATTCAAAATAACTTCTAAAATACCTTTATTGTTATTCATCCAAGGAAGCAAATAATAATTTAATCCGTCTTTGTATGCTTTTTGTTGATGAAATTCTTTCCCTTTTGTTGTTTGCATAGCAAGTTGTTTGGCCGAATAATAATAAAGCGGTGTTGAGAAAATAAGAATAGAAATTAATGAAGTGTTCTTCGGAAATTTTGTAATAAAATTGTTTAAACCAATACTTAAAATAATCAAATAGGCTAAATTAAAATTTAAGAAAAAGACATAATTATCGCTAACAGCATAAATAGTAGAAAAACAAAAAACAGGTAAACCGAAAATAATTAAAAAAAGTAATGATTTGTCTTTAATAAAATTTCTAATTGGAATAAAGAATATGGCAAAATTAAGAAACCAAAAATTATAAATAATATAACCTAATGCTTTCATTAAATCTTTTGAATAGCTTACTAAATCTTTCTTTAATGAGTCAGAAACCCATGATTTTTCCGAAGATGATAAAACATTTTTCAGAGATTCGTTATTAATAATTGGATAAATATAAAGCAATGCTAAAAATAGAAAAGGAATAAAAAAATAACTGAAAATTAGTCTGTTTTTAACATTATTTCTAAAAGCCAAGTAGCATAAATAAAAATAAGAAGGAATTAATAGAACACCTTGTACATGAGAAAACAAGCTGACTCCAAGCATTATTCCTGCAAATAAAAGCGTTTTAGATTGTTTATTTTGAACAAATTTTATCGCAAATAAAACGTAAAGTGAAATCCAAATTAAACAAAAAGTGTAAACCTCTATATTTTCAGTGTTTTTCCAAAAAGTAAAGCTAAATCCAAATGCAACTGTACCTAAAAGAGAAATCCAAAGTTTTTTATTTAAGAGTTGAAGAATAGAAAATAAAATATTTAAAACTATTACAGCAGAAATAATATTTACCCAACGTCCAATCTCAATGGTATCTATAAAAGGAAATAATTTGTGAATTAGAATATTGAAGTTGAAATACAAAAAATGAGTTAATGAATATGTTTCATACGTAAATTGATTTCGTTCTATATCCAATATTTTTCCAGCAGCATCACCAAAAGTTATTTTACTAAAACTTCCTAAACGATAAATGATTAAGAAAAATAATGTAAGAAATAAATGGTAAAATTTTTTCACTCTTTTTGTGTTAATGAGATACAATATGTTTTTGTAGTAACTTTTGAATATAGAATTTATAACGATTTTTTTGGACAAAAATTGCAGGATTAGAAATACAATTATCCATCGGAAGTCGCTGAATATTTGTTGAAAATTCATCATCTTTTATTCCAGCTGTACCAAATGTAAAATCGGATTTTATAGTATTAAAAAAGTTTTTAGAAACGCCGTCATCTGTAAAAGGAAAAGAAAAAACTCGATAATCTAAATTAAACTTTTGTTGGATAAAATCTAAACTTTCGTTCGTTTCTAAAAGTTGTTGTGCGAAAGAAATATCGCGATAATAAGGATGATTCATCGAGTGTGCACCAATTGTAAATCCTTGATGAATTAAGGCTTTAATTTCAGCTTCATTCAAATAGATTTCAGCTTCATTTAGTTTTATTTCTTGTTCATTAATTAATTCATCAATTTTTTTAAGATCATGAATAGAATAATTTAAAAGTTCTTTTTTAAGGTTATTGTCTGTAATATTTTCTAAAATGAAAGCAACTTTATACCGATAAAATATTTCTTGATTGTCTATAAAATTCGGATTGATAAAAAAAGTTGCATCTAAATTTCGTTCTTTTAATATTGGTGAAATTATAGAGTAACATTGTTTCAAACCGTCATCAAAACTAAGATGAAAGTAATTTTCTTGAGGAATAGAACCATTTTTTTTGTACAAATCAATTAATTCAATCATAGAAATATTGACATAATTTTTCTGAAAAAAATCTAATTCACGCTGAAATTGATCAACAGATTTTAATGGATATAATTGATCGATATGAATTAATCGTTTATCTGAAACTGTGTGGTAAAAAGGAAATATATTTTTTTTGAATAAATTTAATATCATAAAATAGCAGTCTTAACGTTTGTAAGTAATGAATGCAATTAAAACATTTTATAAAAAATTATTTTCTGAAAAGATAAGAATTAATAATAGAAAAAATTTGAAGAAATTGAATGGATTATTTCTGAAAGGAAATAATTTTTATTGCAATTGTTGTCAAGAATCTTTTTCTAAATTTTTGGATAAATCAAACGGTATAGATAACCGAGAGAATGCTGAATGTCCAAATTGCGGTTCATTAGAAAGGACAAGAGTTTTGTTAGAATTTATAAAAAACGAAACAGATTTATTGGCTAGGCCTAATAAATTATTGCATATTGCTCCAGAAGATGCTTTGAAAAATATTTTTAAACAGACCGATAATTTACGTTATGTCAATGCAGATATTAACATCAATCTTGCTGATGAAGAAATGGATATTACATCAATAAATTATCCTGATAACACATTTAATTATATAGTTTGTTGTCATGTTTTAGGGCATATTCCAGATGAAAAAAAGGCAATTGATGAATTGTTTCGCGTTCTAAAAAAAGGAGGAAAAGCATTGATTCAAACTCCTATTCATCCAATAAATAATACGTTTGAAAATGCTGAACTTAAGACGGAAGAAGAACGATTAAAAAATTATGGTGAAAAAGATTTATTACGATTACATGGTCAAGATTTTCAAGAACGATTAAAACGTGAAAATATGCTAATCGAAAAAATTGATTATCGTAATAAAATTGATTATGACTTAGCGAAGAAACTTTCTGTTGGAAATGGTTACCGTGAATTAATTTTTCTTTGTCAAAAAATCTAAATTAGAATAGTTTGTATAATGCTTTTCTATAGGACCAAAGTCTTGCATAAATTTAGCTATAGAAGGAACCATAGAACCTTCGAAATCAAGTGTTAACTCTGAATTAGAAAAATTTTTGATAATGTAATCTATCATAAAGTCTGATCCAAAATTACTTTTCGAATTCTTATTTCTTGCGAAAGCAAAATTATAAATTCTATTTTTAGAAATCATGATTAATTGACAACCAAGTAAGTTCTTTTCATTGTCAAAAATTTCATAAACATTAATGATTTTTTTACTTAATAACTGCTCAAGTTTATCTTTTGAATAGTTAATTAAGTTATTTGAAGTCATATACTCGTAAGAAGAATTTATTTTATGAAAGTTATTTAATTGATTAGTTTTGTTTAAGTTATAATCAAATTTTATTGCTTGTCTAACTTTGTTTCTTCGATTTCTGCTGTAATTAGAAAATAAACTTTCATAATCTTGACCCAAATCTAAGATATAATTAACCTTTTTCTGTCCCTTCGGCTCAAACATCTCCGTATTTTCTTCATTAAAAGCATAAGCTCTCACTAAATTTCGATGCAGTTTTTTTTCAAAACGTTTGAAAGTTTCTTTCGAGAAATTTGCTTGATGAAAAACCCCTAATTGTTGACAATATATTGGCTGAACAATGAATTTAAACCCAAATTTCTTTACAAAAGGTAAAGGCATTATGGCTTCATAGTCATTTAAAACGTAACAATCCCAATTGTTTTCAACTAAAGCATCTAAATAAAAAACTTCTGCATAAATGCGGTAATTCACCGATCTGTTGAGACATTCGGTGTATTTATTAACATCTAATTTTTTTCGAGAAACTCTTTTTATCATTCAAAAATACTTTCGTAAACTTTTCGCCATTCAGCCCAATCTTCGTTCAAGTTTGATTGGTGGAATAATGTTATAAACGTTCCGTTTGTGGCTTTAATTGTTTGTTTCAATCGTTTTATTTCTTCTAAAGCCTGTTGTGGTGTTAATTTTAAATAATTTTTCAATGTAACATCCATTGCGACAAAAGGATATATTGTTAACAATGTTTGTCGATTTGTTGATAAATCAAACCATTTGAATGGAGTAGAAGTACCAGCTCTAAAGCCTAATTGATGTGGGAATCCCATGGTGTAATCTTCCGAAATTTCGTTTATTAACAATTGTTGATAAGTGTATGGAAAGTTCAATTTAATGAAATGTTGACGTGATTTTTTTATCGGTTGATTGATGATTTTTTCTAATCGATTAATTTCAGTTGTTAATTTATTTTCTTCAAAATTAGATTGATAAGAAGGATGAATTCCAATTTTTGCCCAAGTTGAAATGTTATTCATTAAATCTTTTTGAGCATTATTTTTCCAATGATGATTTTTATCGAAATTTGAATAATCACCCAATAACCAAAAGAAAACTGTTTCGATTTGATGTTTTTCAGCTAAATCTTTCAAATAATCAAATGTATCATAAGGATCTTTTTCTTTCTGATTTAAAATCTTGATTTGCTGTTTTGCTTCCGAAAAATTTCCTTTAATAATTTTCTTAAAAAGTGAGCCAAATTTTACTTTAGTAGAATGATTTAGGTATTTCCATGTATAATCAACATCATGTGTATTAATCTGTTTTAATACTCTCTGTTTAAAATAAATTTCAGAAAATTTAGATTTTATCTTTTTTTGAATTTCAATACAAATTTCATCTACAATTGGCTTATAATAATCTAAATCCGAACCTAAAAAACGATCATGTTGATCAAATTGTTCTGGTTTTGCAATGTATTCTTCATAACGAGAAAGCCAAAAAAAACATTTTCCAAATTCATTTAAAATTGAATAATCAATATCTTTTCGAATAGTTGTTTCTAATAAAATATCATCAACTTTATAATTGATTTCATTTTCTAAAAATTGATTTGAAAAGTTGATTTTTGGTAAAATTGATTGTGAAAATTCTTCAAAATCTGTAGTCGTTTTGTAGTCAATTCCAGAAAAATCATGAAAAATAAAATCAAAAATATATTCAATTCGATTTGTAATTTTCTCTGTAAATATGATGATTTCTTGACTCAAAATAGTTTTCAATAAAGCTTAAAGATATCAAATTAGACCATCATCCGCAAACGAATAAAAATCTTTTTGAGAAACAATTACATGATCTAAAACTTGAATATCCAAAAGCGTAGCACCTTCTTTAATTTTTCGAGTAATATGTATGTCAGACTGACTTGGAGTAAGATTTCCAGACGGATGGTTGTGAGAAAGTATCATTCCAGTTGTCATTAATTCTAAGGCGCGCTTAAAAATTACTCGAATATCGACGGCGGTTTGATTAATTCCACCTCGCGAAATTTGCTCAGTTTTGATGATTCGATTTCCTTGATTCAGAAACATCACCCAAAATTCTTCGTTTGGTAAATCGCCAATTTGTTGCTGTAAAATGATCGCTGCGTCCTTGCTCGAAGTAATTTTATCACGCTCCAAAACCTCTTGCGAATTTCTTCTTCTACCAATTTCCATTGCAGTGATTATCGAAATTGCTTTTGCTTCTCCAACTCCTTTGAATTTGCATAAATCTACAATTGAATATTTAGCTAATTCATTCCAATTATTGTTCGCAGAATTTAAGATTCGTTTTGCCAATTCTACAGCCGATTCTTCACGATTTCCGCTTCCCATGATAATCGCTAACAATTCTGCGTCAGAAAGCGATGAACGTCCTTTTAAAGCTAATTTTTCGCGAGGACGATCATCTTCATTCCAGTTTTTTATCGAATTTTTATTCTCTAAGTAATCCGTCATCGTCGTTCGCAATTTTTATATAGGTATAATAAAAACCGTCATGAAACTCCTCACTAATTCCAAGAGTATTTCCTTCAATACGAAAACTTTTTCCCATCGATGTAATTCCGTTGGTATAAATCATTGGAACAGGTTCTGTTTTGTGAATACTTTTCCCTTGCCCTATCGAGTAAGTTACACGATTTGTCTCTTTTCCGTTGATAATGGTAATCATTTCGGTAGGCGTAAATTCTATCACAGTTACTCTATTTACTGGAGGCAATTGTTCTCGACCAACGATTCCGCCTGATAATTTCACCAATTTCCATCTCCCGATAAGTGTTGGTTCTTGCGTTCTTTCAATTTTATCAGTAGAATCATTCGCTTTTTCTTCTATTGTCGCTTTGGTTGATTTGCAACTTGATAAGGCGATAAATGCAGTAAATATGATGTAAGTGATTTTATTTTTCATGGTTAAGAATTTGGATTAAATATAATAAAAAAAGCTCGAACAAATTTGTTCGAGCTTGATATTTAATAAAATAGATTTTTTATTTATTGACTTTTGCCCAAGTATCTTTAAGCGTAACTGTTCTATTGAAAATTAATTTTTCTGTAGAAGAATCACGATCTAAAGCAAAATATCCAATGCGTTGAAATTGGAATTTATCCTCGACTTTAGCTTCTTTCAAAGCAGGCTCAGCAAAACCTTCTTTTACAGTTAAAGAGTTTGGATTGACAAATTGTAAAAAGTCAACATCTTTCTCTGAATCAGGAGATTCAACTGTAAATAAACGGTCATATTCGCGCACTTCGATTGGAATATTTTCTGTTGCAGAAACCCAATGTAATGTACCTTTTACTTTACGTTTAGAAGCTTCAGTTCCGCTTCCAGACTTCGTTTCAGGATCGTAAGTTGCATAAATTGTGGTGATATTTCCTTCAGCATCTTTTTCTACTCTTTCAGCTTTAATGAAATACGCACCTTTCAAACGAACTTCGTTTCCTAATGATAAACGGAAGAATTTTTTAGGCGCTTCTTCCATAAAATCTTCACGTTCGATATAGATTTCACGAGTAAAAGGAACGATACGAGTTCCAGCAGTTTCATCTTCTGGGTTATTCTCAATTTCTAATTCCTCCACTTGCCCTTCAGGATAATTTTCGATGATAACTTTTACAGGATCAATGACAGCAAAAACACGAGGAGCAATTTTATTTAAATGATCACGAACAGAAAATTCTAATAACGAAATATCCAATACATTATCACGTTTTGCAACACCGGCTGTATTCCAGAAATTCTTGATAGACTCTGGTGTGTAACCGCGACGACGCAAACCTGAAATTGTAGGCATACGTGGATCGTCCCAACCTGTTACAACCCCTTCTTGAACCAATTTCATCAACTTACGTTTACTTGTAATCATGTACGAAACATTACCACGAGCAAATTCGCGTTGTTTTGGTTTTTGAGGTTGATTTGGCAACTCAACATTATTCGCATACCATTCATATAAATCACGATGATTTTTGAATTCTAACGAACATAATGAGTGAGAAATTCCTTCGATATAATCAGATTCTCCGTGCGTCCAATCGTACATTGGGTACATTTTCCATGTATCGCCAGTGCGGTGATGAGGACGTTTCAAAATACGATACATAACAGGGTCGCGCATGTTCATATTAGGAGAAGTCATGTCAATTTTTGCACGTAAAACATGTGTACCTTCTTCAAATTCTCCCGCTTTCATTCGTTCGAAAAGATCTAAATTTTCTTCAACAGAACGATTTCTGAAAGGAGACTCGATTCCAGGTTCAAAAGGTGTTTTACGTTGTTCATTAATTACTTCCGAAGATTGGTCGTCGATGTACGCTTTTCCTTCTTTAATTAATTGAACAGCCCAATCGTAAAGCTGCTGGAAATAATCAGAAGCATAGCGTTCTTCTGCCCACTCGAAACCTAACCATTTCACATCTTCGCGGATAGAATCTACGAATTCTTGCTCTTCTTTGTCAGGATTAGTGTCATCAAAACGTAAGTTTACAGGTGCATTGTAACGCTGTCCTAAACCGAAGTTTAAGCAGATTGCTTTTGCATGCCCGATATGCAAATAACCATTTGGTTCTGGTGGGAAACGAAAACGTAAATTTTCTTTTGGCATCCCGTTGGCTAAATCATCTTCAATGATTTGCTCAATAAAATTCAATGATTTTTTTTCTTCTTCCATTTTTTTAATTACGATTGAGTTTGCAAAGGTACGAAATTGACAATAAATATAATGTCGAAAATTTCGGATTTTACAATTAGAAAAATTCAATCAAAAAATAGAAGTAAATAAGTGATTTATAATGGATAAGTTATCCCAAATAAATTTCTAATAACCCATCAGGAATTTGAATAAGCATTGCTTTTTCTTCGCGATTAACTTCAAGAATCCATTCGTCAATCATCGGAATCAAGATTTCTTTTCCATTCGCATCAACTTCGAAATAAGCTTGCGCTGCAGAATCGTTAACAGATTTTATAGTACCAACTTCTGTATTTGTTTGATCATAAATAGTGAAACCAACGATTTCGTGGTAATAAAAATCTGTTCCAGAAAGTTCTGGTAATGATTTTAGAGGTAAATAAAGTTCGCGATTGATCAATTTGTCGACATCTTCGTCTTCAACATCTTCAAACTTTACTAATAATTTTGTGCCTTGATAAGACTGAGAAGTTTCGAAAAAAAATGGAACCAGTGCACCATCTTGCTCGATGAACACTGCTTCCAAAGTATCGTATAATTCTGGTTCGTCTGTATCCAAGTGAATGATTAAATTACCTTTGAAACCATGTTTCTTAGTAACTTTACCTAAATAATAGCAATCATTTTTTGTCATTTGGACCTTCTCTGAACTTAAAAATTATTCTTCTGTAGCAACTTCTTCAGTTGTACCTTCTGCTTCTTCAGCAGGAGTTTCTTCAACTTGTGCAGCAGCTTCAGCTTCCTGAGCAGCTTTTACACGAGCTTCATTAACAGCTTTTTCAGCTTCTAATGCAGCAGCTTTAGCAGCAGCAGCACCTGAAGTTAAACCGTCTTTTTTAGCTTGAACTTTTTCACCTTTAGCTTCTAACCAAGCGTCGAAACGTTTGTCAGCTTCTTCTTGAGAAAACGCACCTTTAGCAACACCACCTAATAAGTGTTTTTTCATAAAAGCACCTTTGTAAGATAATAAAGCTTTAGCTGTGTTAGTAGGTTCAGCACCAGTTTGTAACCATTTTACAGCAGAATCAACATTTAATTCAATTGTAGCTGGGTTAGTAATTGGGTTGTAAGTACCTAATTTTTCGATGAAACGACCATCACGTTTTGCTCTTGAGTCAGCAACTACGATGTGAAAGAATGGTTTTCCTTTACGACCATGTCTTTGTAATCTAATTCTTGTAGCCATAGTATAACTAATTATTTTGGGAACTCGTCCCGTTTTACAAATTTGAGGTGCAAATATACAATATTTTTGATAAATAATTATTTTAAAAGTGATTATTAAATTAATTCCGAAAAATCAAGTTTTTTGAATAATGATTCTGACGTATTTTTAAACTCAGAAATAAATTAAAAAATGAACAAACAAGAAATACTTACTCAGACACAAGCATATATCAAAAAAACGTTTTTAGATGAAGGAACAGGTCACGATTATTTTCACATAGAACGTGTGGTGACAAATGCAAAGAAGATTTTGGAAACGGAGAATGCAGATTCTTTTTTGGTTGAATTAGCAGCTTGGACACACGATATTGGTGATTATAAATTGCATGATGGAGTTGATAAATCGGAGGAATTAATTAGGGAATTTTTAGAATCAATTCATGTCGAAGAAGAATCAATCCTGAAAGTATTGGAAATTGTTTCGCAAGTTTCATTTAGCAAAGGAAATAAACCAACAACTATCGAGGCGGAGATTGTACAAGATGCTGATCGTTTAGATGCGATTGGAGCGGTTGGTATTGCGCGTTGTTTTGCATATGGCGGAAGTGTTGGTAATATTTTGTATAATCCTTATGATAATTCGAAAGATGCGTCGAGCGTGCAACATTTTTATGATAAATTATTTAGATTAAAAGAATTGATGAATACCAAAACAGCGAAAGAAATAGCTTTAAAACGTCATCAGTATATGGAAAATTTTATCGAAGAATTTTATCAAGAAGTGAAATAATATTGTAACTTTTCATTAAACCAACCGTCTATTGTTTAAAACCTTGATTATGAATAAAATTTTTACGCTTTTAATCGTTACTTTTTTCAGTTCTTGTGTGTCTGTTCAGAAATATAATGCGCATATTGATAAGAAAATTGACGTAGACAAATTGCAACAGGATGTTGATTATACAAAAGAGAAATTATTAACAAAACACGTTGATATCGATTTGTATCATTCAAAACAGATTATCGCAAATAGATTAGATAGTTTTAAAAATTCTATTCATCAACCAATGTTGCCAAATGATTTTTCGCGCGAATTTTCCAAAGTTATTTCCTCATTTGGACATGGACACACTACATTATCCATGTTAAGAAAAAGGACCGAAAAAGCTGAAGCAAAAAAATATAAGAAAACAAAATCACCTTTTAGTTTAATTGAATTGAAAACATTGGATGGTAGACTTTTTTTCGAGAAAAATAAAAATATTAAAGATTCAAGTTTAATCAAGCAGGGAGAAATTTTGGCTATTAATGGAATTTCTTATCAAGATTTTCGAAAAGATAATATAGGCGTAAGAAAAGGAGATGGTTTCATTACTTCTTTAGATGAATATTTGTTACCAGTTTATTACACAGCAAAGTTGAGAAATGTTATCGGAAATACGGATTCTATTACGCTATCGCTTGTAAAGAATGATTCGATTTTTACTGAAATAGTTAGAAGAGAATATCCTAAAAAGAAAGGTAAGAATTTAAGAGACGAAAAGAAAGTTGATGTTGTAAAATCAGAAGACAAAAAAACTGAGAAAAAGAAATTAACGAAAGAAGAAAAGTTACTTGCTAAAAAAAGATATAAACATAAAGAAGATATAAAGAAATACTTTGGTTACAATAAATCTAGAAATGATTATCAACGTGAATTATTTTTTCCAAACCCAGAAGATTCTACAACCTTAGTCCTAAAAATAAAGTCTTTTTCTATTGGTCATGGGAAAGAAGCATATCCATTTATTTTTGATTCTATAGAAAGATTAAAAGTAAAAAATTTAGTTTTAGACATTCGAAATAATACTGGAGGTTATGTGTCTGATATTAACTATTTATATTCATTTTTGAAAGCCAATGATGAGGTTAAAATGGCAATTTCAAACGAAGTAAAAGTTGGATCTAAATTTACGATGATTAATAAATACTTCAACAAACCGAATGTTATTGGACATACATTTGGTTTACCATTGGTCTTATATGGTTCGGTAAAATCATTATTTGATATAAAGAAAGAGAATAATGATTATTTTTTGAACACTAAAAAGAAGAAATATGCAATAAACCCAGATAAAAAATATAAAGGAAACTTGTATGTTCTAACAAATGGAATGTCATATTCGGCATCGAGTATAATTTCTGCTTCTATACAAAATGATGGAAAAGCGATTTTTGTTGGTGAAGAAACAGGAGGTGATTATAATGGTACAGTAGCTGGTCAGTTTATTGATTACAAATTGTCAGAATCTAAATTAAAATTACATGTTGGATTGATGACCTATAGACCAAATACTTCTCGAGAGTTAAAAGGAAGAGGAATTATTCCAGATATTCCAATTAAAATGAGTTTTGAAGATTTAATAAATAAAAAAGATCCTCAACTAGATTGGATATTAAATGATATAAAAGCTAAGCAATAACCCTCTATGCAACTAAAATCTACTCTAATTTATTTGTCATTTTTATTGATAGGCAGTTGTGTTTCTGTAGAGAAATATAATGCACATATTGATAAAGAGATTCCTGCAAATAAATTGAAAAAAGATGTAGATTTTGTTTATAAAAAACTAAAAAGATATCATCCAAAATTAGATTTATACACTTCTCAAGAACAAATTGATTATAAATTTGATAGCCTAAAAAAAACAATTAATCAACCGCTGAAACCAAATGATTTTTATGTCAAATTTTTTCCGATTTTCGAAAGTTTAGAACATGGTCATACAGATATTTATCCGTTATATAAACGATTAGATAAAAAACGAACAAAGAAATATAAAGAGTCAAAATCGGCGTTTAGTGATTATAGTTTTTTTTGGCAAAATGATTCAGTTTTTTTAGTGGCAGATTACAGTAAAATAAATCCAATTAATCAAGGTTCAGCTTTGCTTTATATAGATAGTGTTTCTACAAAGTATTTATACGATAAATATAAGAAGAGTATATATGGTGATGGAAAAAATCAAACTTTTTCGGATAATGTATTTAACCGAACTTTTCTCAATTATTTTACTTTAGAAAATGGAATTAAAGATTCGGTTGAGTTAACCTTTAAAATGGGGAATTCAATCATCCGAAAAAAAACATTTCGTGCTTATTCTAAACCTAAAAATGATAAGGCTACAGAAATTCCAAAAATTACAAAAGAGCAGAAAGAAGTTGAGCGAAAAGTAAGGATAAAACAAAAGAAATACGGCTATTCTAAAAGTTCCAAAACTTATTCCAAAGATTTGGCTTTTCCTACGAATGATAGTACGATAGCGGTACTAAAAGTAACAGATTTTAGAAAAGGAAAAATACGCGAACTATATAAAGAAGTTTTTACGGATATCAAGAATTATAAAGTCCAAAATTTAGTTCTCGATCTACGCAACAATGGTGGTGGTTACCTAAAAGATTCACACTATTTATACGCTTATTTGGTCGATGATTCCAAGGTGTTTTTAGGTGAAAAAATCGTCGCGAACAAAACCTCTTTTGGTAAGTCGTTGTACAATCTTTTTCCCATTTATTCCTATCCGTTGCTTTGGTTAGGTTCGGGTTATACTTATTTTTCGACGTCCAAAAATGCTAAAAATGAATACAAATTGAATATACCTTTTTCCCATGTTAAAGTAGATAAAGAACTTGTGTATCATCACAATTTGTATGTGATCATAAACGGCGGTTCTTACTCTGCTTCGGCGTTGATTTCGGCTAATCTTCAACTAAAAAATCGAGCTTTTTTTGTAGGTGAAGAAACGGGAGGAGATTTTAATGGAACAGTTGCTGGGTTGATGCCAAAATTCACGTTGCCCAATTCCAAACTCAAAATTTCAGTAGGTACAGTATATCTTTCACCAACGGAAAAACGAGAAGAACAAGCGCATGGCGTTTATCCAAACCAACTTATTCAGCCCAATTTGCAAGATAAAATTAAACGTACCGATGCTGAACTGAAATGGATTTTAAATGATATCAAAAAAGGAAATATCGAATACAATAAAGTTTTAAAAAAAGAAAATCATCTCCTGAATTAAGGAGATGATTTTTATATTCTGGGCGTTCGAGCGGGCTTTTCGTTTCAATCTTTGCTCAACAGCAAAGGATTTCCACTACAATCCCTAACGCATTTTATTTTCTGTTAAAACTACAGAAAATAAAATTCTGTATTGTATCAAACGGCGTTTTATGATCAATTGTAAAACAATCTATTTTCTCAAAATTATTTTTAAAAGTAGAAGTTAAAGAAGTTTCATCATTTTGTTTTATTTCCAAACCACTACATTTTAATGGTCCGTTTGTGGAAAAAGTTCCAATAACCATTTTTTCTTTTACAGCTTTCGCGACTAAATCTTGATATTTTTTAATATCATTTTTTCTTCCAGAAAATTTCAAGAGTTTTTTTCCAGAATCAAAGGATATTTTTGATTGTTTAACATTTTGATTTTCGTTCAAACTTGACGATGAATTATCATCGTTACAAGAGTAGGTAGTTAGAAAGCTACATGATATAGCTGACAAAAAGAGTAAGTTTTTTAATTTCATAAGAT